>JAQCER010000738.1 GCA_027618625.1 Verrucomicrobiota bacterium | reverse complement strand
GATCTTTTCGATCCTCGGGCGTGGATCCAGTAGCCCCGCGTCATCGCCGTTTGCACGAGATCAGGATCAGGATCAAGATCGAGATCGAGAAAAAATCGATCGCCTCCGGGTTACCGAGGCGGTCGAGAAGGCCGAAGAATGGCGAGCAAGGAGAGGCACCGGAGCAACGAACGAGCGACGTCCCAAAAGCTTCCTTCAGGCGCTGAAGGGGTGGATGGGAAAGACCTCTTGAAAGATTTTCCGTTCGGCTCTCGATTCTCGTCCGAATATTGATCTAATGCAGCCTGCATCGGACACTCTTCTCTGGACGAATTCAACCGATCACGCTCGGAACCCGCGCTTCGAGTATTGGTTGCATGCCACCTCGATCATGTCCACTCGGTGGCGTAAAGCGTGACACGATATCCCACACTGGCAGCTGACATTCCGCAGCAAACCTTTGCCCTGTTATCTACTGACTATCAGAGAATTCCATACGATCTTCCGCTGATTGCGTAACTGCACTTCAACGGTCGATAGCGATCTCCGGATCATGGGCCCGCCGGACGCCTGAGGATGCGATGAACTGGGGCCCACTCTCTGGAAGAGGCCGCTCGCAGAAGCGGCATAACCAATGCCCTGATGAGCCGGGCACATCTTGCACCGGAGTCATCCGCCGTCTCCATTGATTAAATTCCAGTGTTCCAGCGTCGAGAACATTCAACCTTTTGTCGGACCCATTGCCGAATCATGGTCTGCGCCGATTCCGCGCTTGCCTGGGCACAACATTCTAATTCTAATTTCGACGAACTTTCCCCTTCTCATGCCCTTCTCAGATAGTCACTATGAAGAAACCTCACATCGTCACCGGATCGGGCATTGCCGTGATTGCAGTTGCTGGCTCGATCATTGGATACCAATATCTGGAAAATCAGAATCTTCGATCTGAGGCCGCAGAATTGCGATCAACCCTGAATGTGTCTGTTGCCAGCCCCAGTGACGGGCTTCCAGATCGCGCCTCTTTGACCAAAGAACCGAAAGCCAACGAAGCAGACTCCGACATCGCATCTTCGATGACAAGTCTGCGCGGGATTCTCGCTCTCCGCAGTCCGATGGGACGTATGCAGGCGCTGCTGACCTATGTCGCTGGTGGAACGGCAGCGATCCAGAAGGCGCCCAGACATGGGCAAAGGAGAACGGCATCACCCTGCCCGAACCAGAGCAGGCCCGGGGCGAAAAGTGACCGTTGAACATTGACGGTACAGCCTGCCATGCCGATAACGGCTGGATTTCCCCCACGAATGTCAAAGAAACCCTCACTCAACTCTTCCCTGGACGGCTCGCCATCCGGTAGCAGAGTCATCAAGATGAGGTCATCAGGTATTGGTCGAGCGGTGTTGGCTATGGCTCTAGTCGTGCCCGGCGCACTCGGCTACTGGCATTTCTCGAAGCGTCAGCCCAATGCGCCCGTCTCAAATCCAAAACCCCAGGCAACCGAGGCTAGGGTGAAGGCCTTGCATCGCCAGGACTACAAGATACTGATCAAGTCTCAAGGCCCAGTTCGCGCGCACAGTGAAGTAAGCCTGACCGCTCAGGTGGCCGGAAGAATCACCAGACTGTCCGAGGAGTTTGAGGAAGGTGCATTCTTCGAGGAAGGGCAGGTTCTGGCGGAACTCGACATAGTTGACTTTGAAGTCGCGCTGGTCGCAGCCGAAGCCCAGGTCGCCCAGGCGGAATTGAACTTCGCTGAAGAGAGCACTCGAGTCACCCAGGCCCGGCTCAATTGGGAAGATCTGGGCTACGAGGAAGAGGCGAGTGATCTGGTGCTGCGCAAACCGCAATTGAAACATGCAGAGTCCCAGCTCAAGCTCGCAGAGACGCAACTCGAAAGTGCCCGGCGGGACCTTCAGCGCTCCAGGATTCGCGCTCCCTTTACCGGTCGCGTCCTCAGCCGCAGTGTGGGCATCGGCCAGACGATAGGGGCTACGACCCCGCTTGGTATCATCTTTGCCACCGATTACAGTGAGGTTCGCCTCCCCGTTTCTACGCGGTTTCTGACGAATCTTACACTACCAGAAGATTCGTCCGATCCTGGGATTGCTATCAAGTTAAAGGACGGACTGAATGAATCTTCCGGCATCGAATGGGACGCACAGATCATCCGCACGGAGGGAGCTCTCGACAAAGACACTCTTGAACTGTTCGCGATCGCTCGCGTAGACGATCCTTTCGGAGTGACCTCTGGCAAAGTTCCACTCCGGGTGGGCCAACCCGTCACTGCCGAAATCCCGGGGAAGGTTCTCGAGCAGGTGTTCATCGTTCCTCGGGAGGCAGTTACCGGACTCAATCGCATCCGGCTGGTGGATCCGGAGTCGCTTGTTCTCCGATCGTCCACTATGGATCCCATCTGGTCAGATGAGACCAGCGTCATCATCAATGATCCCGCGATTGAGGACGGAACGTTGTTGGTGTTGAGCCCGATGATGCACGCGCCCGATGGAGGCAAAATCGAGATCATCGATGACACAGATCCAATCCCCTCGAAGGCAACCGGAGCCGCAACTGCCGAATGATTGCTTGGTTCACCAGGAATGGCATTGCTGCAAACCTGCTGATGCTGGCGATCGCGCTCGGTGGACTCTATTGCGCGTTCTTCAAAATCACGTTGGAGCTGGAACCCGATCGCCCGTACGGCGTTGTCTACATCAGCAAGTCTTATCCCGGAGCAACGCCCAAAGACGTTCAGAAAGACATTTTGATCCCAATTGAGAACGCTCTTGATTCGCTCAACGGCGTCAAACAACTCAACACCGACGCACACGAACAGCAGGCGAGAATTTCCGTTGAGGCAACAAAGGGCCATGATCTCCGGATCCTAAAGGACGACATCGAGTCGCTACTGAAGACGATCACCACAATCCCGGCTCCGAACGAACCATTCCGGGTCAGCATTCCCAGTCAGTCTGACCACCGCTCCGTGATCTGGGTCGTCGTTACGGGCGACTTGCCGGAACGGGACCTTCAGGAAGTGGCCAGGCGAGTAAGGGACGACCTACTGAACACTCCTGGGATTAGCCGGGTAAACGCCTTCATTCCCACCGAGC
>JAQCER010000737.1 GCA_027618625.1 Verrucomicrobiota bacterium | reverse complement strand
GACCTCCTCCACGGCACCCGCCGTGCTCTTCCGCAAAGGTAAGCGCTCCTACCCGCTGCTCACGGCGCAGTAGCGGAGATCTTTCCGCCAAAAGACAGCCTCTCTATTCAGCACGCGCCAGCTTCACCGGCCCGCGTGGGAATTTCGCCTTCTTCACGAGTCCGATGAATTCCCTCCTGTGACCGCCGGGATCGTGGCCGCGGGCACCACCGGCCCAGTCGAGGATGGCCACCTGCGTGGCAGCTCCCGCGTAAGGCGAGCCGCGCAGCGCCATGCCGAAAGCAGTCACCGCCGCCGCGAAACGGAAATCCTCACCGGCCTCGGCAAACGTCTGCGCCCCGCCTGCGGAACACGAGAAAGTTACCATCGTGCTCTGCGCAGCCTCAGGAAGTTTGTGGCGGATGCGCAGCGTGGCCAGATTACCGGCCGCCGCGGCGGGTTCGTATTGATACAGCACCGTCACGCGCTGGCCGGCTCCCATATCCCCGCTGTCCTTGCGGTCGTTGGAAAAGTCCGCGTCGTCCATCACCCGGTTCTCGTAGCCGAGCAGCCGGTAGCGCATTGCTGCCGACGGGTTCCATTCCAATTGGAGTTTCACGTCTTTGGCAACGGTGAGCAGCGTGCCGCTGGCGTCTGCCGCCAGCACTTTTTCCGCCTCCTCCTTGCTGTCGATGTAGGCATAATTGCCGTTGCCCTTATCCGCCAGCATTTCGAGCGTGCTGTCCTTCAGGTTCCCCATGCCGAAGCCGAGCACGCTTAGGAAGATGCCGCTCTTTGCCTTTGTGGTGATCAGCCGCTCCAGCGCCTTTTCGTCTGTGATACCAACGTTGAAATCACCATCCGTCGCGAGGATCACGCGATTCACACCACCCTTGATGAAATTCTCCGCTGCTGCGCGGTAGGCGAGTTCGATTCCCTCGCCGCCATTGGTGGAACCGCCCCCATCCAGATTGCGAATGGCCTGTCGAATGGCGGATTTCTTGTCGCCCCCTGTGGCTGGCAGCGCCAGACCGGAAGCCCCGGCATACGTGACCATGGCGATCCGGTCCTGCGGGCGCAGACCATCGGTTAGGATTTCCAGTCCCTTCTTCACCATCGGCAGCTTGTTTTTCTCATCCATGGAGCCGCTCACATCCACCAGGAAGACAAGGTTCGCCGCCGGGCGCGCCGCCGGAGCCACATCGCGCGTTCGCAGCGCAATCTTGAGCAGCCGGTCTCCTTGCTTCCACGGACATTCCGCAGTCTCCATGCTCACCGCGAAGGGCTGCCCCGGTGCAGGCTGTGGGTAGTCGTAGGGAAAATAGTTCACCATTTCCTCCAACCGCACCGCTCCCTGCGGCACCGCTTCACCGCCGTGGACGAATCGCCTGACATTCGCATACGATGCCGTGTCCACATCCGCCCCAAAGGTGCTCACCGGCTGGGCCGACGTACGCACGAATTCGTTCTCCTTCACGTTCGCATACGACTCCGCGCTTTCCGTATAATAGTCGACGGAGACTGTCGGTGGCGGGCATGTACCGGCGAAACTCCCCCCGGATGGCGCAGCCCTCGGGCGCGAAACTTTGGATTTGGAAACACTCGCCGGTGCAGCCGCAGAATAACCGGCAGCGTAGTTTGAAGGAGTGGAAGAGGAACAAGCACTGAGAGCAAAAGCCAGGGTGCTGAGAGCGATGGGCAGAAATCGATGGTCTATGGGTTTCATGGTATAAATGCTAATTTTCCAGCACAAACACCCGAAGTGACTCCACGTCAAATGCTAATGCTAGAAATTTAGCAATAATCGACTTCGATAAAACCCGGACAAGATGCGCGGCCTGGCCATCCGGAAGTCTCGGAGTGCTGAAGGGGTGTGAAAAAGAGGCCGCCGACAGCCGTCATTTCCTCCACACCATTGATCGCCACCGAGGTCGAGAAATGGGCTTAATCACTTCAAGGCGCCTCGGCTCCCTCTTTTACTGACAGCACTTTACGGAGATCTCTTGAGAGACGCCACCGCAGTTGCTTCGCTCCAGATGAGGGATAGCCTAGCCTGGATTATGCATGAGCGATCTACTGCGACTTGCAAATGAAGCCTTTTGCGGCGTCTCGCTACGATCTTCATGAATAACCCAGGCTAGGGCGAGATCCGATCTTCGATGAAGTCGAAGGAAAACGGGCGTTCGTCGCCCGTCGCCTGCAATGGGTGGAAAGCGCACTTCAGTCCTCCATTGTTGGTAGGAATTTGAAATCCGAAGGTGGGTTCATGGGGCGGGAGGAGTTGGGGATCGAGGGGGTTCAAGATTGCCACTGCGTCGGTATCTCCGACTCCTAAGGCTCGGAGCAAACAAGGTAGGATGACCTTCCTGCTCGCCTCCTCGGAGGGGTGCAAGCCATCGGGAACAAAGTGCTTCCATGCCCTTGGTTGCTGCTCAATCATTCTGCGCCAAGACGCAGTAAGGTCTATCAGACGAAGATTCGTCCGCTTGGCAGTAGACCGGTAGACGTCCAGATATTGATCGATGTGCGGCCGGTTCTTGAGCGCTCTTCCCGTAGGCGGATTCATGTTCAAAAGGATGATCTCCGTGTTGGAATCGGTCGATCGAATCCGGTCAATCATTTGTGCAAGATTCGCGGCAGACTCACCGACCGACATCGCGTTTTCTTGATAAGCGTCATTGATGGCGAATTCGATCAGAACGGCGTCAGGCTTTTTTGCAAGAACCCTGTCGTCGAGGTTCTCAGCGCCCCAGTCAGACGATATGCCGCCCTTGCCTGAATTCACAATGACGGCAGGGCCAGGGAATTTGAGATTGAGTTCGGATTCCAACAGGTGAACCCACTGCCCAAATTCAGTTAGACTTGTGCCGTAGGCAACGATTGCCTGCGGCTGGCTGGCCTCCAGCAACTTGACAAAACGCGCCGGAGATTGTCGCGCTGTCTCTTCGATACAAGAGGTTGTGTCGAAGGCAGGCTTTGCCGTGCATCCCGCTGCTACGGACACGGCCAGCGCAACAATCAAGCGCGGTGTGGGTAAGGAAAAACGGTATCCTCTCATTGATTCAGGGAGAATGTCACGGATCTTGAAATTACGGATTGCTTAATA
>JAQCER010000736.1 GCA_027618625.1 Verrucomicrobiota bacterium | reverse complement strand
ATGGCATTCATATTCCTCTTTGCATCAATAGATTACACGCTCCATCACATTTGAAAACACGCCCTAGGGATTCTGCGTACGTCGCGTAGTGCTGATTACGTGGTTTCAGATAGAGGCATCGGCAATTTATCCTGCCGATGCGGGTGATAGTGTCCGATCAACTACATTTTCCTGAGAAGTGAAACAGATTGGAATCGCAAGAAATCGCAATGACGCCCCTTGTTCGTCAATGCAAGATTTCTGTTGGCCCAGTGGTTCTGGTAGCCACGGTGAGGAATTGTCGGCGCGGGCGCAAAGTGGGGGGAATTCGGGATGGGGGAACTGCGCGCCCGCGTCGGCATTTTTTGATGTTCCCGTCCCGCTGTCGGTTCGGTCGGGTATGAATGAGTGTCTTGAGATTACGGCGTACGGGTCGTACTGCTCTCGCGTACTTCAAAAAGAGTAATTCAACTCTTTGCGGGGATTGTATTGATGATGTTAGGTGAGGTCAGTCCAGAGCAGTCGGTGCCAAACACACCGGCGATCAACCAAGCGACGTGCCAAGTGAAATTCAACGCAGCAAAGGACAACGCAGGAAAGGAGATTGGCAACCGAGGGGTAGAGATCACAGTCGGCACGGTTCTACTGCATGGTATTCTCACGGTTCCAGCGCTGGCCACAGGGGCTGTCATCTTGGTGAATGAAGGTGGCGGCGGTCGGTATAATCCGCGCAATCGGTATATCGCCGGGCGTCTCAATGAGGTGGGGTATTCCACTCTGTTGTTCGACTTGCTTGCGGCATCGGAAGAGGTTGTGGTTGAACGATCCGGGGGCATTCTATCCCTTGTTCAATTGCTTGCCTTGCGACTGTCCGAAGCGATCAAGTGGGTGCGATCCGATGATATGACCAACGGGATGCCAATCGGATTGTTTGGCGCGGGCATTGGAGCGGCCGCGATGTTGATTGTGGCGTCGAGGCGTCCTGATGAAGTAGGGGCGGTGGTGTCGTTGGACGGCATCCTGGATCAGCCCCGTTCCCTTCGCCGAGTTCGGTCCCCCACACTGCTCATCGTCTGGGCGGACGACCCCACTACTCTCAAGTCGAACGAGGCGGCACGAAAACGGATCGTCGCCGAGTGCGAGTTGAAAACAGTTAAAAATGATACAGTTCAGGGGGAAACGCATCCTGTCTCGGAACCGGGAGAACCTGGAGAGGTGTCGCGCCTGTCCTGTGAGTGGTTTCGCAATAAGCTGGCCTTGAACACGTGAGCAGCGGCGGTCTGCAGCAAAGCAACTCCAACTCCCTTTGTGGGTGATTCAACAACGAAAGCGACCGGTCCGCCTGGATGGAACTTCCTCGGTGGGGCAAATCCAGTTGTGCCCGCTGTGCAGACATGAGATGCTTTCATTCTCTGGAAAATGCCGTCGCTATGCGTTAGCCCAATCCTAAGCCTCAATTTCCCTGGCCTGAAATGAAATGAAAAAGATCCTTGTAGTAGACGACCATCCGATTGTGCGAGAGGGCATCGCGCATGTGCTTGAGGCGGAGGGTGACCTTAAAGTCTGTGGCAAGGCTGGCACTGCTGAGGAGGCGCTTGAGCTGGTGAAGAAGACCGCGCCCGACCTCATTCTAACGGATCTAACACTCCCCGGCAGGAGCGGATTGGAGCTGATCAAAGATCTGAAAGTGCTCCATCCGCATATTCCCATCCTCGCCATGTCGATGCATGACGAGATGATCTATGCGGAACGCGTGCTGAAATCGGGAGGAAGGGGCTATATCATGAAGGAGTCGGCATCGGATTCCGTCGTTGATGCCATCAGGAAGGTGCTTGAGGGCGGGATCTTCGTGAGCAAAGCAGTCACCGACCATTTCCTGAATACGATGTCGTCTGGAGTGAAACGGAACAAGGCCAGTTTCCCGATCGAACGATTGACAGATCGGGAACTGGAGATCTTTGAATTGATGGGGCTTGGCAAGAGCTCGCAATGCATCGCCGATCAACTGCATATCAGTCCGCGGACGGTCGATGCCCACCGCGCACACATTCGCGAAAAATTTGGTTTTGCCGACAGTGCTGAACTCACCCGGTATGCGGTACGTTGGATCGAGAGTGGATCGATCGGACAAGACGCGTAGTGCAAGGGCCAGGAAAACCAACCATAACCAGGTTTCCGCTTGCCATCTGGGCGTCGAGGTGTGAGCTGTCATCGCGGGCATAGGCCGGCCAACTGCCCCCTTTATCGTATCGGTATTCCGCTCGCGATGTGCAAATTCTGCCCCGTTCCGTGATTATCGTACGCAATCTGACTATATCCGAATGCGCGACATCACCTATTTACGGCGGATCTCTCAGCTGACAGCTTGCGAATTATTCGGCGGGTTTGTCCGAATCCGGCAAAGCAGCCGCCGCCAAATTTTTCGACCAATGGACGAAAGACAATTGAACGCACCTGTAGTGATCAGACGGGAATTGCGCTCGAGCGTTTCACGCAGATGCCATAGGCCACACCGGCGATCATGAAATCGACGCAAACCAAATCGAATTTGAGGGCGATCGCGCACCCGTTGGAACGGGAGGAGCAACCGACCCTGTGCTCGGGGGGACTTAGGCGAATGGCCCGCTTTGCCCCCAGAGTCGGGTGTGGTTAGATCGTCCGGCAACCACGACGAGGAAAATCACAAAAACCGAAGATTAACGAAGATGAAATACCACAACTACTACCAAGTTCTCGGCGTCGATGAGCGTGCGGGAACCGACGAAATTCTAGAGGCATTCCGCTACCATGCGCGTGAATGCCACGGGATGGCGATCAACGGTGACCAATCCGCATCCCAGCGTTTCAACGAATTGAACGAGGCGTTCGATGTTTTGGACGATCAGGAGAGGCGGGGGAAGTATGATGCGCTCGGGCACCACTGGGGGCATCTGAGTGAGTTCACACCGCCGCCACTGTTGCGTCGGGGTCACTCAGATCGCTATGGAATGCTCACTACGGAACATACATACTCGTTGCATGTAGAAGGAACGGGATTCAGCGATTTCTTCGAGAATCTATTCGCCTTTCGCTATCACACTCCTCATGAGGGCCTTTCCGATTTCATCC
>JAQCER010000735.1 GCA_027618625.1 Verrucomicrobiota bacterium | reverse complement strand
ATTTGTAATTTCTGTAATGCAGCTGTCTATTTTCCATGTTTTCTAGCTGTTTTAATGCGTAAGCCCTGGGAGATCGGGCAGCACCGGAAACCTGAGAAATCGCAACATTCCGTGCATTCAATCGTAGGAGAAAAATGGTATTGATCTTGGCATATTTTCTGCTCTTATCGGTTTGTTTGTCTCCTGCAGAACAAACATTCGGACTGGCGAGCTCCTCGGATTGACACTTGGAAGCGACCTGCTAGAAGACGAAATCCCAAACCAAGAAACAACACTCCATTAAATAGAATACTCATGGCTAAATATAAGCTCGAATACGTCTGGCTGGATGGCTACGAACCTGCCGCAAACATCCGCGGAAAAACTCTGATCAAGGAATTCAACGCGTTTCCGACGCTGGATCAACTCCCTCTCTGGGGATTTGATGGTAGTTCCACACGGCAGGCCGAAGGCGGTGACTCTGACTGTGTGCTGAAGCCAGTCGCGGTCTATCCGGATTCTACGCGTCGCAATGGTGCCGTGGTAATGTGCGAGGTTATGCTGCCAAACGGCGATCCTCATCCATCAAATACCCGTGCTACTATCATGGACGATGACGGTGCATGGTTCGGGTTTGAGCAGGAATATTTCCTTTTCCAAGATGGGCGTCCGCTCGGCTGGCCTGATCAGGGGTATCCCAGTCCACAGGGAGAGTATTACACCGGCGTTGGATACAAAGCTGTAGGTGATCTTGCTCGTCAGATCGTTGAGGAGCACCTCGACATCTGTCTCGATGCTGGAATTAACCATGAAGGCATCAATGCAGAAGTGGCAAAGGGACAGTGGGAGTTCCAGATTTTCGGCAAAGGTTCGAAAAACGCTGCCGACCAGATGTGGGTGGCCCGCTACTTCCTCCTCCGTTGCGCTGAGAAGTACGGCGTCGATGTAGAGTGGCACTGTAAGCCTTTCACCGGTGACTGGAACGGATCTGGAATGCACGCTAACTTCTCGACTGAGAAAATGCGCTCTGTAGGAGGCAAGGAATACTTCCTGGCGATGATGGCCAAGTTCGAGGAGAACATGAACGAGCACATCGCTGTCTACGGTACTGACAACCACATGCGCCTGACCGGACTTCACGAGACTCAGTCGATCGATACCTTCAGCTGGGGTGTTGCTGACCGCGGTGCATCGATTCGCGTGCCGCACAGCTTCATCAACAACGGCCACAAGGGCTATCTTGAAGACCGCCGTCCGAACTCACAGGGTGATCCGTATGCGATCGCTGGACGCATCCTGAAGACTGTTCAGGAAGTAGGCTGATTTTCCGGGGATTTTCCGGAGCATCGAGATTCAATGAAAAGCGCCGCTGGGAGGTTCCCAGCGGCGTTTTTCGTTCGTTTCCAAGGATTGCCAGCCTGCACTACACCGTTCATGTTGATCCCATGACAATCGCCAAAGATGGAATCCGGTCAATAGTGCGCGTCGGCTACGATGGGCGCGTTTACAAGACCTTCCGTGGAACCGATGCCGATAAGCGCTACACCAATGAAATTCGGGTGCTTAAGGTCCTGGAGGAAAGGGGGTGTGACTACGTGCCCAGGCTGCTCGATCAAGACGACGATTCTCTCACGATCGTAACGACCAATTGTGGTAAGCCGGTGCAACGCATTGCCGAGGAGAAGGCGGCTGAACTTTTTCGCCAACTAAAGGACGAATTCGGAGTGGTGCACGATGATCCGTTTGCGCGCAATATCACCTATCACGCGACGATGGGACGTTTTTGCATCATCGATTTCGAACTGGCGACGGTGCTGGAATGGGAAACGGACAGTGCGCCGAAGACCAGTCTCGTGGTCGAGTGGGCGGGCATGACACGTTGCGGAACACGGAAACCCAGCACGAATGAGGACGCCTTGGCCGTTTTTGCCTCGGAAGAGGGGTGGGCGCGGGAGTTAGGACTCACTGGCGCAGTGGGTATCGAGCACGACGGTGTGGTGTTCGCGGTGAGCGACGGAATGGGCGGGCACCGGGGTGGTGGCTGGGCCAGCTGGCTCGCGGTCACGGAGCTCAGGCGGTACCTGCCAGCGCAGGCCGAACGATTCGAGTTCAGTGCGGAACCTCTTCGCGATCTGCAAAATGCCGTTTCTGATTTAAATTCTTACATCAAGCGCGTGGCGGAAGCGAACCCTGAGGTGGAAGATATGGGGGCGACATTGGTTTGTGGCCTCTTCTGTCGCCGCCAAATGAACTTTGCTCATGTGGGGGACAGTCGGATCTACTGTTTTTATGATGGTGTGCTCACCCAGTTGACTCATGATCATTCGCAGGTCGGCGAGAAGTTCCGCAAAGGCGAAATCAACGAGCGTGAGGCGCGGTCTCATCCGCTGCGTAGCAGGCTTAGTCAGGCCATAGGACGCAGATCCAACAAGTTGACGCCACAGGTTGGCCAGGTGACTCTCAAGGAAGGAATGTGGTTTCTGTTTTGCAGCGATGGACTGATAGACGGTCTCTGGACGGCGCGAATCGAGCGGGAATTCGCCAAGAGCCAGAGCGAGGCGAGGAATGTGGAAGTGACGGCGCAGGTGCTGCTCGACGAAGCGATGGAAACTGCTGGAGAGGATGATACGACGCTTTTCGTGGTGAGAGTGTCGTCCGCAGTTGCGATGCAGCCTTGTGAAATCGCTTAGAGAATTAGCGACTCGAGAACTCAAGCCGCTGGAGTTCGGGGCCTTGCTGGCTGCGATGAAATTTCTGCCGGACGCTTTCCTCTGCCGACGCTGGGGACAACGTTGAAAGGCATTCAAGACGATCTTGAGCATGGGCCAGGTGGAGCGTTGATTCGCGGGATGAGTTCGGGCGGATCACTGAGGACGAGTGGCGGAGGTTGGTCATGGGGATTTCGTGCCACATTGGGACGCCAGTATCGCAGAGTGCGCGTGGTGAGATTCTGTTCAGTGTGCGCGATGCCGTTTTGCTGACGACGATCCCCGGACCCGGGGGCCGAACGATGCGATGTGATCGGTTTTTTGCAGTGTGCAGCAGTGCAGCAGGCGATCAGCGGACTTTCTCGGTATAGAGAAAATGTTCCAAAGCGTCGGTCACTCCTTC
>JAQCER010000734.1 GCA_027618625.1 Verrucomicrobiota bacterium | reverse complement strand
GAGAAAGCCTGCAAGGGTCTCGTATGCCTCGCGTCCGTAAAAATCATCCGCGTTGATTGCTGCGAAAGGCTCGCTAACCGCGTGCCTGGCAGAATAGACAGCATGCGCTGTCCCCCACGGTTTCGTCCTCCCTGCAGGGACGGAAAACCCTGCAGGCAGATCATCCAACCGTTGAAAGGCATACTCAACCGTCAGCGAATCGGGGTATCGGCTTCCAATCTGCTCGCGAAATGCCTGCTCGATGTCTTCGCGAATGACAAAAACGACTTTCCCAAACCCGGCCCGCACGGCATCGAATACGGAATAATCGAGGATCGATTCACCATTCGGCCCCATCGGGTCGACCTGCTTGAGTCCGCCGTATCGACTGCCCATACCCGCCGCCAGCACGACCAGTGCAGGCTTCACGGTTTTGGGTTGAGCGGCATCCGGGGCATCCACTGCATCCACTGCATCCACTGCATCCATTGCATCCATTGGGGAGGTTTCTTCCATGCCGCGTATAAAAGTCCATCCGTCGGCAGTGTCCAGAGGAATCCGTCGCCAAGTCAGTCACAAAAGACAAACTCGTTCGATGCCAACAACGCCTGTGCAAACGCCCTCCAGGCATCGGTGCCGTCCTGGTCCTCGCCTTCGGCCTTGCTGGATTGAAGGAAGCTCTCGCACAGTGCGATCTCTGCCGCTGTCGGATTCCTAGCCAGCGCCGCCCGGTAAATCTCAGTGATTCGCCCCCGGTCGCCTTCACCGGTCGACTTGCCAGCCAGCGCATCAGCGGCCTCCTGAGTGAAGGAGTTGTTCATCAAGTAAAGTGCCTGCTGAGGCACCGTCGTTTCATGCCGCTGCGGGCAATGTGCATCCGGGCCGGCAAAATCGAATGTCCGGAATAGCCCCGGCAGATTCTGGCGATCAACGAAGCCATAGATAGTCTTACGATTTGCTGCTGCCGACTCAAGATCAACCGGCCTGCCGAACATCTTCGAGTCGAGCTTGCCACTCACGGTCAACATCGAGTCGCGAAGGCCTTCCAATGACAGGCGCTTGCGCGTCGCACGGGCGTAAAGACGATTCTCTGGATCTGCTTCTTTCACTGCGGCATCAGCGAGGGTCGATTGCTGGTAGGTTTGGGAGAGTACGATCGAGCGGATCAGGTGTTTCATCGACCAGCCATTTGCGACAAAATCAGTGGCGAGATAATCGAGTAGCCCCCGGATCTCCGGCTCCGGTGTCCGCACGCCGAAATCGCTGGGAGTTGCGACCAGAGGCGTGCCCATCAGATGCATCCAGATCCTGTTCGCCATCACCCGAGCAGTGAGCGGATTCTCAGCATCTGCGATCGCTCTCGCCAGCTCCAGTCGGCCACTGCCCTGTGTAAACGGCTTGCGATCATTCCCTGAAAGAATCGACAAAAACTGCCGCGGCACTTGCTCGCCGGGCCGATCAGGATTTCCGCGTTCGAAAACGACTGGCTCCACGGGTTGCGGCCTGTCATTCATCACCATCGCCCGGATAGGCGCCCCGTCATCAGTTGCCCGAAATTTGTCTGCGGCGCGTTGCCTCTTTCGGATTTCGTTGCGATGCGGCACTGAGTAGTCGCGCACCAGCGAGTTCGGATCCAGACCTGCAATCCCTTGTTCGGAGGTTAGAACGGGATCTTTATCGCCACTTGTCAGCAGTCCAGCAATGCCCGCATGGACTTCGCTAACCGCGGCAATGACATGCTTCTCAAAGTGCTCCCACACACGTCCCTGCCCTGCAGTGAGGCCAGCGATAACCTCGGAGATCGCCGTGGGATCCGACGCCGCCGGCAATGCTGACAAAGCGCGCCAAACCGCAATTGGCGATCCCTCCAAGGCTTCACCTTTGAGCACCAGCCCTTGCCAACGTTCCAGCGCTGCCGGATAGAGCTTCCGGTTCTGTGCGAAACGCGCCAGCTCCCGCCCGCCAAGATCTCGCGAATCCCATGCGGCCTCGAGATAGGATTTCACCGAATCAACCGTCAGCAGCTCCGCCCGCCGTTCAATTTTAAAGTCGGCTATGGCGGCCTCAAACTCAGTCAGTTGCGCCTGATACCGTGCAAAAGCTGCCACATCCTCCGGCTCTCCGATCAACGGCAGCTCCCCAGGTTCCAACGAACTCTGAAACACGCCGTAAAGAGAATAGTAATCTTTGATCGGAATCGGATCGAATTTGTGATCGTGACAACGCGCACAAGAGACCGTGAGCCCGAGCATTCCGCGGGTGACCACATCGATGCGGTCGTCGATGATGTCCGGCTCGCGGTTTAGAAAGCGACGACCAAGAGTAAGGAACCCCATCGCAGCCAGATCTGCCTTCGCAGCCCCGTCGAGCAGATCAGCCGCAAGCTGGGCGATGAGAAAGTCATCGTACCGCATGTCGCTATTGAACGCTTTGATCACCCAGTCCCGGTAGCTGTAGGAAAACGGGTAACGTCGCTCCTCCTCAAACACATACCCCTTCGTGTCAGCGTAACGAGCGACATCCAACCAGTGCCGTGCCCACTTTTCTCCAAAAGCAGTGGCAGCGAGCATTTGATCCACCGCCGCCGCCACGATTTCTCCGAAACTCTCGGGATCACCTTCCACCTCCCGGGCGAATGCTTCCACCTGCTCAAAAGTGGGCGGCACACCCATCAGGTCAAAAGACAGCCGACGAAACAACTCGCGCGGAGCCGCAGCCGCCGCGGGCGCCATCCCCCGATGCCTAAGTTCTGCACGGACAAATGCGTCGATCGACGAAGTCGCGGCGGCGTCAAACGGAGGCACCATGGCGGCAACTGGCTTGAACGCCCAGTGCTCATCGTCTGCTGGTTTCGCGACAGAGGCAAGAGCTGCCGCCAAAAACGCGGCTGCCGCGCCCACAGTGAGGCAGCCTGTCTGAAAATAGTCGTTCATTGCGGAGATTCTAATCGTCCGAGGTGGGTCTTCAAGCCCGGTGCTCCTGCCATTAAAGCGCCGACATAGACTGGCCGTTAGTTCAGGCTGCGTTCATCCGCGATCGGCAAGGCCTACACTCCAGAACAATGATTTTCTCGGTAGCGTCAAGATTTCTATGGAAAATCTGCCGTCACTCGCATA
>JAQCER010000733.1 GCA_027618625.1 Verrucomicrobiota bacterium | reverse complement strand
AAAAAAATCAAATTTTTTCATTGCAAATCTTCTGATATTCTAAACTAAGGGAAAATTCAGGCTTCAAACTAGAAAGCAACGCGCACACCGACACCGACGGTCTGCTCATCATCGTTCCAGCTCCAACCAGCTTTCAAGCCAAGCGCTCGAGTCAGGCGAAGCACCGCACCGGCCGAATACTCAAACTGATCGGTCTCTTCATCGACAATGTAGTTTACAGAAGCAAATCCTTCGATCGCGCGGGTAATTCCTACACGCAGTAATGGGCCGGCATAGCCACCCAGCGAACCATTGTCATCCTCGCCGCCGTTCTCAAATCCATAAAACACACCGCCTTCCGCAACCAGATGGACGCGTTCAGAGAGTGGGAAGATCATGCCCGCTCCTGCTGAGAACGACCAGAAATCAACGTCTTCACCGCCATCCGTCGCATTCACCGGCTCCCAGAGGCCCCCGAGAGTGACAAAGGTGAAATCGGTAAGCGTCTTCGACAATCCCACCGACACTCCGTTGGCCTCGTCGAGGAAATCGTCATCAAAACTGGTGAAATTATACTCAATATCAAGGAAATCGTAGTCGAAGTAGTCTGAGTAGTCTGAGGCACCTTCGCTCACTTTCGGTGGAGCAATAGGCCCTTTGCCACTCGGCTCATCGGAGTAAAACGTCCCTGCTGACGCTGTTCCAGCTAAACAGGAAGTCGAGATTAGAAGTGCTAAAAATTTGTTCATAGAGGCTTGTCGGATGTCTTTTTTGTAAAATATTCGAGGCCCAATTCTACCCCTTCACGATCGCAACGTCAAGAGGATAAACTTGCGAATATCCTCACAATTTCGTCAACACAAGTTAGTTAGAAGGCTCAATAACTTGTTAACAACAGCCGTTTGTTTACTTAAGAATTCTAAAATTATCCGCATACAAAAGGGCGCTAATCACTTGATGATCCGCAACTTTGCCCAATTCAGTAATTGGGATAATCGGCACGATCGCGAGCCAATTTACCCGTTCTGAGGGGGCAGCAGCCCGATTGTAAGCGGCTACTCCTTCCTCAAAATTTTTTATCGTGGTGGCAGCATCAGCGTCGATAACCGCGACGAGTCGGTTGCCAGTCCTACGATCAGGCAGGGCCACGATCACCGTCTCTATATCAAACGTCCGCAGTGCACGTTCAACTGCTTTAGTGTCAACATTTTCCCCGAGAATTTTCACCATCGAATCGACCCGGGATTTTGGAATCAACCGAGTTCCGCCTTCTGCAAGTTCCACGCGATCGCTGGTGGTGAACCAGCCGTCAGGTGAGAGCGCAGAACGATAGGTAAGCCCACCATTATCGTGACAACCTTCCAGATATCCTGAGAACAAGGCGGTGCCGCTGATTTCGAGGATCCCGAGCGGCGAAAGTCGCACCTTCCAGATGGGCAAAACCACCATCGCACCGCAGCCTTTTGTCGAGTATGGACGAAGCTGCTCCGTGGCGATCTGCGATGCCGCTTCGGTCATTCCAAACGTTTCTAAAATTGGCCAGCCCAGATCCTCGGCGCGTCGCCTGAGATCGGGCAGCAGAGCGCCTCCCCCTACCAGGACGGCCCTCAATGAATCGGGACATCGATGCCAGCCCAGGACAAGATCGTGGATCTGAGTTGGCACCATCGACGTCAGGGTTGCCCCAACGGCGGTGACCTGATCGACAAGTGCCAGAGGGTTCCACTTTCCCCGCAACATTGCGACCGGAACCGAAGAAACATGGGCTCGAGCCCAGATCCCGATGCCCCCCACGTGATATGTCGGCAGCGGGCAAAACCAGTGATCGGAATCGGACACCCGGAGGTGATCATTCACGGCCTTCGCCGAGGCAAGCAATGCCGCGTGCGACAGGCAGGCGAACTTCGGGCTCCCCGTGGTTCCTGACGTCGCAAACACCACATGCCCTCTGATATCCGCGGCGTTATTGGCCGCTGCCTCTAACGACACGGAAAGCTCCACCGCGTCTGGGAGCCGAGGATTCAGCAGGACTGTGTTTTTTTCGATCTCGCCCCAGAAGTCGGAGGCATTGGTCAGGTAAGGGCTTTCCATGGCAAAGCCGATAGCATACCACCAAAACCCAGCCCTGGCCCCGGTGGCGGAACCAATCGAGCATCCTGAACCCGCAACTGATCAAAAAACGCGTCCCGCTGGAACAATGGATGGGTGATCAGCCCACAGGTGTCCACATTTCCGGGAAAAACCGCAGCCTCGTATGCGGCGAACACTTGCCCAACCGCATGATCCATATACGAAGTAACCACGATTCGCTCGCCCTCCGATGGAACGGGAGGCGGCGCACAAGCAGGCTTCCAAACACGCACGGGAAATGCGGAATCCGCAGGAAATCTGTCAGAATCTCGATCGAGAGCGAACGGAAGCCCTGTCTCTCGCTGGAGCGCACGCCACTGCTCGACATCGTATGGACACGGGTCTTCTACAAACTCGATCAGTTCCAGTGCCACCGGATCGAGCAACTGCGCAAATTGACGCACACCCGCTGAATCCAGCGTTGCATTGAAGTCCAGGCGGATTCGATTTGCCGCACTCTGAAAATTCCACAAGGAAGCGAAGGCGTTCACCAGTTCGGCCGCACGCTGAGAATCCGGCCCGACCTTGAGCTTGACACAGTCGAATCCCGCAGAGTGAAAACGGAGCACATCGGCATCCGTTAGCGCTTCCGCCGCAGCTAGTGTGACATGGCTTTTAGGTATCACCAGCCCTTCGAACAGACTGACCGCGCTCGCCCTCGCCGCAGAGTCGACCGCACAACAATGAAGCGCCCGCGCGCCCAATGTAGTCGGCTCCCCGATCGCCAGCAGCCTGAGTTGCTCCTGAAGCGGTGCATCGCCGAGCGTCGGCCACGGCTGGATGCAACCGTGCCCGCCTGCCACCCGGATCAATGCACCCTCACACGGCTCCGCCGCAGACTTGGCGTTGAGAGCCGTCAGCGGCTGGATCTGATACCGCCAGAATTCGATCAAGCGAATATTGGACATCTGAATGAATATTTAATAGGTACCGGGCTTTTCCGATGCTGCCATTGAGGATTGGTTCAGATCAACGCAATTCGTCGT
>JAQCER010000732.1 GCA_027618625.1 Verrucomicrobiota bacterium | reverse complement strand
GAGGAGCGCCTCGTTGGGTCAAGAATATTTGGGTCAAAAATGCATCTGCGATTCCGCTTCGTGCGGACCATGGGTAATGCTACAATCTTCTCCAATGGTTGCGGGAGACAAAACGGGGTTTCTGCGAGTGTCTCTCGTGAGAGGGGCGGCTCTGCAGGTAATCTTGTGTTGGATGCTGCTGTCCGTTGTGCATGGCGACGTTTTCGACTTTCTTCGGGCGCAATCGAATCGATCGTCGGTCGGTGATCCGTTTGTCCATGCGGCGAACTCCGTAGAGGGGCCGAAGGGGATTGCGGTCGGCGACTTTGACGGCGATGGCAATCCCGATGTGGCCACGAGCAATCTGGACGGCACCATGACCCAGGTGTTTTACGAGAAGCTGACGAATGCAAGCCAGTCGCTGGGAGTTCGCGAAACCAGACATTTTGCCACCGGTGCCCGGACGTTGCGGGGAATCGCATCCGCAGACTTTGATGGTGATGGGAAAGCCGATGTTGTCGTCGCTGCTCCTTTCGAAGGTAAAGTATATATATTTAGTTCGAAGCGGGGGCCATCGCCTGTTCTGATTGAGGCTTGGGTGGGTGTGCGCAATGTAGCTGCAGGGAATTTTGACGATGACGATGATCTCGAGATTGCCGCAGCCGGGCCGAACGGAGGCTTGAAAATCTATGGAGGAAATTCCGTGGATGGTTTTACTGAAATTTACCAGTTTGCGGAAGCCTACGTTCCCAGCGCTGACACTGGCGACGAGTTTCCTGGCCCACATTATTCGCTCACGACGTTCCGACTTCCTGACGGCTTGCGAGATTCGATTGCTGTTTCCCATGCCGCGGGCGCCCTGGTTTGGGTGCTCGATCCAGTGGCAGCCTCTGAGCGTCCCGAGTTCCATGTGGCAACGATCGGGGCGGGCGCGATTCCGCATGCACTCACGGTAGCGCAGCTCACGGACGCTGACTCCCGATTGTCACTGATAGTAGCCAGCAAGGAATCGAACACCGTCAGAATCTATACGCCTACTGGCACACTGGGGGACTTTTCGACGGTGGAGCCAGATGTGTTGTCTGTGCTGGACGGGCCGCGGGCGGTAGGCGTGCTGGACGTTGACGCGGACGGAACCAATGAGCTTGCGGTGGCTTTGCGCGATTCGGACAGGGTCGCCGTATTCAAGCGAGCTGGACAGCGGTTCGAGTTTGCGTTCGAATCGAGTGTTGGAAAGAGTCCGAGAGACGTGGCGATCGCAGATTTCGATGGCAATGGCTCCGCTGATCTGGCGGTCATCAATCGCGTCAGCGACGACGTGTCGCTGTTGCTGAACGACGCGAGTCGTAAGGCTTTCGCTCAGCCTCCGGGCAGGGTGGCGGTGCGAGGTAAGATCGCGGATGTCCGTGTGGCTCACGCCAATGGCGATGGCGTGGGTGACATTCTGCTGCTGCTCAGGGATGGCAGCTTTTACGTTCTCTACGGTGGGAGAGGTGTCGGGCCGCATGGTGTTGGCGAAAGGGTGGCGTTGGCTATTCCGGAGGTCGAAACTTCGCAGATGGCAGCTGCAGATTTTAACGCCGATGGCCACGACGACGTCGCAATTGCGGAGCTCTCGCGGGGGAAGGGTCCTGGCGGCTTGCAGATTCTTTACGGGGGCGGTTCCCGTCTCGAGCAGGGAGCCACCATTACGCTTCCAGCAAGCGAAGACGCTCGGCTGCTGTCGATCAGGGCCAGCGATCTCGACGGCGATGGATACGAAGATCTCGTGGTCGGTTATGGCAGTAACAGTGCAGCTGTTTTGCGAGGAAATGGTCAGAGGATTTTCGATTTTGTGAAGAGCTTCTCATTCGCAACGGGTGCCAGAGAGATCGCGATCGGGGATTTTGATGGCGACAGCGATCCAGATATTGCTGGGGCGGACTACTTTGGCCAGGTGGAGTGGCTCGCCAACACCGGGGATGGCCTGGGGTTCGAGACTCGCACTGCGCCAATGGTCGATCCAGGATTTTACGGAGCAAGCGGATTGGTTTTGAAATCGTCCGGCAGGTTCGAAGAGCGAGGCAAGGGTAAGTCAACGTTGATGGGCACCAGCACGGGCCTCTATTTGCTGGATCAAGGCTTCACCAGGTCGAGGCGACTGAACGCGAATCCGGCCGAGCTTGTGGGAAGCGTCATCTCAGGAGATTTTGACGGAGATCTTGAGTCTGATATTGCATACGTCTGTCTGCCCCAGCAGTGCCTGGTAGTCATTGCAGGCAGAGGGGAGGACGAGTTCGTTGAGACATTGCGGGTGTCCGTTCCTGAAACCCGCATGCTCGCGACTGGAGATATCGACGGCGATGGATTTCAGGACATCGTCGGCGCAGGTAATGGGCTCTGGTATGCTCTCAGCGGGGCGGACCCGATCGAGGCTGCATCGGTCCGGCTGCCAGACGGGCGTTTTCAATCTGGAACATTGGTGATCAATGAGTTGCTGGCGAAGAATGATTCGATTCCGGTTCCGATCGCAAGTGCCGGAACTCCCGACTTTGTCGAGATCTTTAATGGATCCATGGCTCCCGTCAGTCTTCTGGGTTGGAAGTTGCGGTTCACGAAGTTGACGATCGAAGGCGATCGTGAAGCAACTTCGGATTATGCATTCCCCAGTGATGCGGTGCTTGAAAGTGCAGAGCACTTCGTGGTTGCATGCGGCGGCACGGTGGATCTTCCTCTCCACACTGGCTTTACCCTTCCCAAGGAAAGAGGGGCACTGTCCTTGTTGGATCCCGAGGGCACTGAAACGGATTCCGTAGTCTATGCGGATCAGGTGGCAGACGTTTCCTACGCCCGTGTGCAAGATGGGCATGCCCGGTTCGAGGCCAATGCTTCTCCTGATCCAGGAAAGCCGAATTTTGAAATCAACAGCAGGCCCGCAGACTCGGCTCCGGTGGTGGCTCTTCGCCGGATCGATTATTCATCGCTCATGGCTGGCTCGCCCTGGCAAGTTACCGCAGTCTCGACGGAGGCGACGAACCTTGCGGCAATGTCAGTGGTGTATCAGGTGTCTGGCGTGCAGGCAACGAGTCCCACGCGGGTACGATTGCATGATGATGGTGAGAATGACGATGGCGTGGCGG
>JAQCER010000731.1 GCA_027618625.1 Verrucomicrobiota bacterium | reverse complement strand
GATCGTGACCACGCCATCACCCTAATCAAGAATCAACGACTTGTCTCGCTACTTGCGTAAACCCTGGGGAAACGGGAGGATGTATCAATTTCAGAACTGCCGCAGGCGTTGAAGCAGGAAGCAGGACTGGCTACCTTGCGGCTGTTGCGGAATGAGGTCGCAAAGGAACGGATTCTTGCGGAGAACATCGGGCCGCTGCGATTGCAGGAAGTCATCATTCGCCGAGGTAAGAACGGCAAGATTGAGGAAACCACGACATTTGTAGGGGCGCTGTGATGGACGCCCACTCGGTCCCCACTTCCAGCAAGGCAAAAGGATCCCGTTGGCGGCGTCTCATCCAGCCTGGGCTCGCGGAGTATCGTGGTTACGAGTGGCTGATCATGCGGGTGCTCTTCGTCTTTGCGGCCTGGCCGACGTTTGATACACGCATGCTGCAGAAGTTTTCTTCGTTTCCCTATCCCAATGGCCTGGCCCAGTTCTTATCACTGGAGTGGATGTTCTCGTCCGGGGCGCAGACATTGGTTCTTGCGATTGCAGTCATCCACCTGGCGCTCTACCTCCTGAATGTTGCGCCACTGTGGACATGCAGTGTGCTTTTTGTGATCCACACCTTGTTGGGAACGATCGTGAACTCACAGGGTGCCATCCATCACACCAGCCAGATCGTCGGATTCGTGCTACTGGGGCACATTATCGGCTACGGCACCTTGTTGCTGCGACAGCGACGGGGCGACCTGGCATTTGGCTTTGGCCAGTTCGAACTCCTGAAACCGGGCGAGCGGCTGATGGCTGCTGCACCATCCAGCGTCATCTATATCACCCAACAGATGATCGCCACGGCGTATGTGGTTTCGGGGATCAGCAAGCTGGTACGCTCGGAAGGCGAGTGGGTCGCCACTTTGCCGAACATCGCACTGCAGCTGCAGAAGACCCGGATGATGGATCATTACAACAGCCTGGAGCCCGTACCGGAGCTTGCCGGCTGGGCGATCACCATGGTGCACGAATATCCGGGAGTGGCGATAGTATTTTTCAGCATTGGGCTGGCGCTCGAGCTGTTTGCCTTCGTGGCATTGTTCAATCGAGGCTTCTTGGCCCTCGCCGGCATCGGCTTGATGCTCATGCACATTTCCATCAGCCTGGTAATGAATTTGGGGTTCTTCTACAACAAGTGGATGCTGGTGATTTTCTGGGTGAATGTGCCATTCTGGTGCGTAGCTGTGGGTTCCTCGCGCTGCAGGCGCGGCCAGAGTGGCCAGGGTAATTGAGTCGCACCGAGCACATCCCGCTTCTTTCCTACGTGCTTTCTGTAAGAAAGCGGTGCCAGTCGTCTCAGTCGTGTGGGACTTGTGGGACTTGTGGGAATGCCAGCTTGCAAAGCGGGGTATCGTCACTAAAATGAAAACTCAACCTGCAGAGTGGCTCTGGAGGAGAGTGGCCCCCTTTTTGTTTTCATTAATCCTTTGAGCATGAGTGAAGAAACCTACTCGTTTCTCTGCCCGTCATGTAGCGCCCATTTGAGCGTGCCAGTGAGCGTGGCCGGTGTAACCGGGCCGTGCCCGTACTGCGCGTCCACGATCACCTCGCCGATGCCGCATGAGGTGCCGCTGGAAGACATGATGGCGATCGAGGAAGCAATCGCCAACGAGTCAGCTGCCGCTGCCACGCGCGACCAGCCAGTCTACCCGCCCCTCGGCACAGTCGCGGAGGCACCCCCGTACTCCCCGCTTCCACCCTCAGATTATTCGCAGTCCGGATTTCAAGAGCAGCCGACCGGGGACATTGGCGTCAGCACGATCGACACCGAACGCATGCCGAAGGGAAAGGCGAAAAAAATCAAGCAGAAGAGCCGCGGGGGCCAGCAAACGGATGTGCGGCGAGAAGAGCCCAAGCCTCGTCCAGTGAAGGTGCGAGAAGGAGTCGCCTCTCCCGCCAGCGCGACGCAGGGCGGCGGGATGTCACTTTTTACCAAGGCCTGCATCGGAATCGCTGGAGTGGCCTTGGTCGCCCTGGCTGCAGTCTACGGCCTGCCGATGATTACCGGCGGCAGCAAGGATGACCCGCAGCAGGGCAATGCGGGCGACGGTTCGACCGCGTTGAATCCCAGCGCGACATTGAACACCGCCGCCATGACTCCCAATACCGCCAATTCGGCGAACACTGGCAACGGCAACGCGTTTAAGATCGAACCGAACAGACCAGCCCCGCCGAACGTCGGCACTCCAGCCGAAGTTTTGCCAGCGCCCCCAGTCATTCCAGATGCAGGAACTGTAGCAGCTTCCCCAGTGCCAGACTCACCGTCTGATAGCGGGACCGCAGCCGTCGGTTCCACGGACACCGCATTGCCTGCGTCGATGACGACCTACACGCCAGCAGAGGACAGCATTCTCGTTAAGCCGCGGCAGGCACTGGATGCCTTCCTCGCGGCACGCAACTGGAAAGAGCGGGTCAAACATGTCACTGGCGGGCAGGCATTGGCTGACGAGATGAAGACCTACTACACCCAGTATCCTGACGGCCCGCTTGAGGCGGTGTCCATCAACTGGACCCTCAATGACAAGGATCCTTCTGGCACGGAGATTTACGTCTTCACCACTTCGTTCGACGTCGAGGGCAATGACGGCCTCATCTATCTCGATTTTCCGACAGTGGTGGAAGGGCGGAACGGAAATTACACCGTCAACTGGCATTCCTTCGTCGAATTCAAAGACCGGCACTTGCACCAGTTCGTGAACAAGCGCGCCTTCGACAAACCGCAAAAATTTCACGTGATTGCCGTCCGATCCCACTACTTCGATGGCGATCCAGAACTGGAAGCAAAGTTGGCCACTGGCGAATTCGTTTGCGTAAGGGCCGACTCTCCGAATCCCGACGACGGCACGACCGCGTTCCTCAATACCAAGGAAAAAAGCTGCGCTACCATGGCCGCCAACCTTCTCTGGGAAAAAGCGGCAGACGGGCAATTTGACACGCCACTGGTCGAGCTCTGCTGGAAGAAAACGGCGGCGGGAGCACCCTATGTGGCCATCACCAAAGTGCTGGGAGACAAGTGGCGGGACACGCCGAAATAAACTGAAGGGAGAAATGGGATGAGCGGAAGTTCT
>JAQCER010000730.1 GCA_027618625.1 Verrucomicrobiota bacterium | reverse complement strand
CGCGGCTGGAGCCGGAGAAGCGGGACTACGAGGGCGTCAAGGGTGAGATTCCATCGCCGCTCGACCCGCCAAGCGGCTGCCATTTCCATCCGCGCTGCCCGCACGCGATGGAACGCTGCCGCGCCGAGCAGCCGGTCCTGAAGGAAATCGCTCCGCGCCGCTGGTCGGCGTGCCATCTGAATGATCAGGCCTAGCCAGACGTGGTGAGGGGAAGGCCTTTGACCGACCGGCCAGACGCTCCTAGAGTTTTCTGACTTCGCAATTTTCAGTCGGGGTCGAGGTCGGCGCCATTGCTGGAGCGACGTGGAGGGTCTGCATGCGGCGTCTGCCATCCCTGAATGCGCTCCGGACCTTCGAGGCGGCGGCTCGCCACATGAACTTCACGAGAGCCGCTGACGAGCTCTGCGTGACCCAGACGGCGGTCAGCCACCAGATCAAGTCGTTGGAGGCATACCTTGAGGTACGTCTGTTCCGGCGCAGCAACAACGCGCTCTCCCTGACAGACAAGGGTGAAGCGTACTTCCAGTCTCTGCACCGCGTTTTCGATCTGATCGCTCACGCCACTGATACGCTTGTCAGCGCCGAGGGAAAGGTAACGTTGACAGTCGGGGCCATGCCGAGCTTCGCCATGCGATGGATGATCCCGCATTTACCGTCGTTCCACAGGCAATACCCCGATATCAGTATAGACGTGCGCCTGTTGCACAGCGTTGACGCCAGTGACTTTGCCCGCGACCGCCTCGACGCGGTGATCCGGCCAGGGACCGGCTGGCAGGACTACGATTGCAGCAGCCTCCTCCCCATCGTTATTTTTCCGGTATGCAGCCCGGTGCTGCTTCGCTCCAGCCATGCTCTCGAACATCCTAAAGACCTCGTAAAGCACACTATCCTCAGGGTTTCGACTGCAATGGTCGACGAATGGAGGGTTTGGCTCAGGGCTGAGGGAGCGGCAAGCGTGAATATCGGTCGCGGGCCGCGGTTCGACTCTTATTCCTACGCTTGGCAGGCAGCGATCGAAGGGGTAGGTGTCGCCATCGGACGCCGATACATGCTGGCGGCAGAACTGGCGTCGGGAAAACTGGTAAAGCCGTTTCCGCGGGAAGTAGAAACCGGTCGGTCGTGGTACCTCGTGGCTTCGAAGGGGGGGCCGCGCCAGCGGGAGATGTCGTTGTTCCGTGACTGGATCTCCGCGGAGGCGCGCGGAGAGTGCGAGGCTGGCGCATTGGTGGCCTAGCAAGAGCCACCCCAACAGCCCTTCATGGGCACCAAAGAATTACTCAGTTTGGCGGTTTCCGTTCACGTGTAATCGTGATGAAAGAGGAGCCGTCATCAGGATCCGCATCCCTGAACCGCTGTTCTGCGGCACCAGGGCTGCGATAGGCCTCGGCAGTGGCTCCTCCGCAAAATTCAAAGATTTGGAGGAGCGCGCCCAAATGAAGATCACCGATGTCGAGGTCATTCCGCTGATGCACCCCTACAAGGTGGCGTATCAGACGGCAAACGGCATTCAGCCTTACGGCGGCAAGGTTCTGCTGAAGGTGCACACTGACGAGGGCATTACCGGCATCGGAGAAACCTGCCACATCAACCCTGACCGGACGGGGGAAATTCTTGAGACCATTGCCGTCGCGCTTCACCGGTATTTCCGCCCGCAACTGATCGGTAAGAACCCGTTCAACCTGAACGACTTGCTGTTGACCCCACGGCGCTTCACGAACTCCAAGTACTCGTTTCAGTTCTGCCTGTCCGCCGTGGATTGCGCGCTCTACGACATAATGGGAAAGGCGTGGGGAACGCCCGTCTACAACCTGCTTGGCGGCCTATCGCGCGAGAAAATATCGGTCGCACGTTCGATCCCGTCGGTCCCGCCGAAGGAGATGGCCGAGATCGCCGTCCGCCTCAAGAATGAGGGCTACAAGCTGATCACGTTCAAGGGCGGGTTCGGTCCGCAAAACGACATGGAGCGCCTCGCCGCAGTCCGTGACGCCTTGGGGCTTGGGTTCCCGCTCGAGGTCGATTTTAACCAGGCTTACATGCCGGATGTGGCTATTCCCCTGATCAAAAGGATGACGAAGGAGTATCAGATCACTGCGGTCGAGCAGCCCGGACCGGGTTGGGACATCGACGGTATGGCGGAGGTGCGCCGCGGCGTCGATGTGCCGGTTATCGCCCATGAGAGCGTATTGAACGTCACTGACGTGATGGAGATTGCCAAGCGTCGAGCAGCCGATGTGATCTGCCTGACCCTGCCGAAATGCGCCGGTATGAGGAATGGCCTGCGGATGGTCGACATCGCCGACTCGGCAGGGATGGGCCTCTCTGTCGGCAGCGAGCATCCAGCCGGCCCGGCTACGTCTGCACTACGACATTTCTGCGCGGCCGTCGCACTTGTCGACGAGCCCATCGGCTACGGCGCGCCCCTCGAGCGATTCGAGGGAGACATCATCACCAAAGATCTTACCGTCGATAATGGCCAGGTATCACCGCTGCACGGGCCTGGGCTCGGCGTCGAACTCGATGAGGCGAAGGTCGAGAAATACAAAGCCAAACATGTGGTCGCCATGATCGAGGCGATGAAGCAGGCCGGGCTTTAGAGCCCGGCCACGGGAGGTCCGATTGGAGACCGGCCTCGCCAACAAGGGGGTCTTGCTCGTCGGCGGCACCGCCGGGGTTGGGCGGTCGGTGGCCGATCTGCTCGCCGCGGAGGGCGCGCGTATCGTGCTCTGTGGTCGGCACGACGAAACGGTGACCGCGACAGTCGAGGACTTGAGCAAGTCCGGCCCGACTGACGTCACCGGCTTTCGGTGCGACGTGACCGTGCCGGAGGATGTCGAGGCGTTGGTATCGGCGGCAATTTCGGCCTTGGGCCGGATTGACATCCTGATTCATACCGCCGGCGACAGTTGGAAGCGCGACATCTTCACCGTCACGGACGAGCAGATGTACGAAACCTGGGCGCTCAATCTGCTGGCTCCAGTACGCACCATCCGGGCCGTCGCGCCCCACATGCGAGATTCAGGG
Organism: Verrucomicrobiota bacterium; assembly: GCA_027618625.1. Classification (GTDB taxonomy): domain Bacteria; phylum Verrucomicrobiota; class Verrucomicrobiia; order Verrucomicrobiales; family DEV007; genus JAGROY01. The sequence goes on along the minus strand of JAQCER010000730.1, from coordinate 84 downwards.
GGAGGCGTGATCGTTTTGCTCGGCGCCCTGTCCGCGAAGCAGCCGATACCGGGCTTCATTCCGGGCAACACGTCAAAGGCGGGC
>JAQCER010000729.1 GCA_027618625.1 Verrucomicrobiota bacterium | reverse complement strand
AAAGTTCTCCCCGGCATTCCAGCTGGTCAGCCCGGCTACCGTTCCTGCGCACTCATTTTTCCAGATCCGCTGACCTATCGACGACGCCTCGGCTGGAGCAATCTGAATGCGCGAGCTTTTCTTTGCCTGGGCCGGAGGCAACGGCTCTGGCAGCCCCCGAGTCGATGGCTGCCGATTTTCGCGTCCGGATGGAGCCTGGCCACCGGATGGCACAGAAGAACATCCCAAGGTCAGGAGTGAAGAAAGGGCGATTGGAATGAACAGCGGTCGGAATTTCGGGAGCATGGCTGCAGGATAGTCACGCAAGGCTTCATTTCAACCACCGTCTCAGTGCTGTCAAACACCGGTCAGGCGATTCACCGCACATTCCTTGCCAATTGTCCCAATTGTCCCAATTGTCCCAATTGTCCCAATTGCCGCGAAATGCCCAAGAAAAGTGGTTGCGAACCTCGCACCTTAAATTAGCTATACCCCGGCACGCCCCGATCGGGCAATCCATTGTTTACTTGAACACTATCTGTCTATTAACCCAACGCTATGACTGACCTCTCGAAATACCGGAACATCGGGATTTTTGCCCACGTGGATGCGGGCAAAACCACGACAACCGAACGTATCCTCAAATTGACCGGCAAGATCCACAAGATCGGAGAGGTGCATGATGGCGCTGCGACGACAGACTTCATGGAGCAGGAACAGGAGCGCGGCATTACCATTCAGTCGGCGGCCACTACCTGCTTCTGGAAAAGCTATCGCTTCAATATCATCGACACTCCCGGACACGTTGACTTCACAATCGAGGTTTACCGTTCACTCAAGGTGCTCGACGGTGGTGTAGGTGTATTCTGTGGATCTGGCGGCGTGGAGCCACAGTCAGAAACCAACTGGCGCTACGCCAACGACTCAAAAGTAGCGCGTATCATTTTCGTCAATAAGCTCGACCGCACTGGTGCTGACTTCTACCGGGTAGTGGAGCAAATCAAGACCGTCCTCGCGGCGAAGCCGCTGGTCATGACCCTACCGATCGGAATTGAGAACAACTTTGTTGGCGTTGTCGACGTCCTTGAGCGCAAGGCTTACGTGTGGGATGAAACCGGCCTGCCGGAGAACTTTCAGATCCAGGATGTCCCTGCCGACATGGTCGACAAGGTCGAAGAATATCGCACCGAGATGATCGAGATCGCCATCGAGCAAGACGACGAGGCAATGGAGAAGTATCTCGAAGGCGAAGAACCCGACATTGCCACGATCAAGAAATGCATCCGCAAAGGGGCGATCGATCTGGTATTCTTCCCCACTTTCTGCGGCTCTGCGTTCAAGAACAAAGGCGTGCAAAACATGCTCGACGGAGTCGTCGATTACCTCCCTTGTCCTACGGATGTGAAGCCACAGCCCGAGGTCGATATGGAAGGAAACGAGACTGGCCGGTTCGCGATCGTTGACCCAAAAGGTCCGCTGCGGGCGCTCGCGTTTAAGATCATGGACGACAAGTACGGCGCGCTTACTTTCACCCGGATTTATTCGGGCACCTTGCCCAAGGGCACAACAGTTCTGAACTCATTCACCGGTAAGACCGAGCGCGTTGGCCGTATCGTCCAGATGCACGCGAACAGTCGCGAGGAAGTCGATGGTGCTACCGCCGGGGACATTGTCGCCCTCGTGGGACTCAAGAACGTGCAGACGGGACACACCCTCTGTTCCGAAGACGATCCAGCCACGCTGGAGCCGATGGTTTTCCCGGATCCGGTGATTTCCATCGCTGTTGCCCTGAAAGATAAAGGAGCAACAGACAAACTCAGTGTCGCCCTCGGCAAGATGGTCGCTGAAGATCCGTCGTTCTATGTCGAAACAGACATCGAAAGCGGCGAGACTATTCTCAAAGGAATGGGAGAGCTGCACCTCGACATCAAGATGGACATCCTCAAGCGCACGCACGGTGTCGAGGTGATCGCCGGAAAGCCCCAAGTTGCCTACCGCGAAGCGATCACCAAGCGCGTCGAAGATTCCTACACCCACAAGAAGCAGTCCGGTGGTTCGGGACAATACGCCAAAATCGAATACGTCATCGAGCCAGGCGAGCGCGGATCGGGTTATGAATTCGAATCGAAAGTGGTGGGTGGCAACGTCCCACGCGAATTCTGGACCGCCGTCGACAAAGGCTTCCGCCTCTCAGTCGTGTCCGGAACCATGGCTGGTTATCCACTTGTCGATGTCAAAGTGACTCTCGTGGATGGTGGCTCACACGCAGTCGACTCGTCAGCAATCGCTTTCGAAATCGCGGCAAAGTCGGCTTACCGCCAGACGGTGCCGAAAGCTGCTCCTCAAATCCTTGAGCCGATCATGAACATCGATGTCTTCACACCCGACGACCACGTCGGTGATGTTATTGGCGATCTTAACCGTCGTCGCGGCATGATCAAGAGCCAGGAATCCGGCCCTACTGGCGTGCGCGTAAAGGCAGAGGCCTCCCTCAGCGAGATGTTTGGCTACATCGGCGACCTGCGCACCATGACCTCAGGTCGTGGTCAGTTCTCCATGGAGTTCTCTCACTACTCGCCGTGCCCAAAAAACATCGCCGATCAAGTTATCGCCGAAGCTGCAGCTCGCAAGGCCGCCAAAGCGAAATAAGTACGGCTGACGGTTGGGGAAGGATTCTCCCATCTGATTTAGTTTTTTTCAAAACGGCAGGATGCGAAAGCGTCCTGCCGTTTTTTCGTGATCCCAGGTCACAAATGCAAAGCTTCCTGCCGATGCCGATAAATTGCGGCATCACTTTCGCTGTAACAGCAGAACACCACCCGCTCCGGCAAGGAATGCACGTCGAGCCACTGCCTGACCTCCCGCCAGGCCACCTGAGCAGCCAACTCAATGGGATAGCCGAAGATCCCGCAACTGATTGCCGGAAATGCGATCGAGCGCACGCCGTGCTGGTCTGCGAGTTCCAGACTCCTGCGATAGCACGATGCCAGCAATTCCGGCTGTCCTTCCATTCCTCCATTCCACACGGGACCCACCGTATGGATCACATATTTTGCAGGCAGTAGATAGGGCCAGTCCCAAAGGGGGGCTTTTTGGCGGGCAGCGGTGAGGGCGTTATGGAAAATATTGA
>JAQCER010000728.1 GCA_027618625.1 Verrucomicrobiota bacterium | reverse complement strand
AACCGCGTAGCGCTTCTCGCTGCTTACCCACCCAAGGCTTTGGCTTTTCTGCAGCCACTCGACCTCCACCATCAACTGGCCGATCGGCCGATCTAGCTGTAATAAAATAAAATGTAGACAAAATCGACTACCTCACCGTTGTCACATGTCCGGAAGAAAAGCCGTCGGGTAGTTCACCCACCTCACCCACCTTACCCGCCTATGGGCGGGTCATTTTTTCAGGAACCACATATTTGTCAAATTCCTCGCCGCTCAGGTAACCGAGTTTCAGGCAAGCTTCTCGCAGGCTGGAACCGTCCTGGTCGGCGGTCTTTGCGATCTTGGCGGCCTTCTCGTAGCCGATGACGGGGCTGAGTGGGGTGACGAGCATGAGGGAATTGGCGACGTAGTGTTTGATGCGTTCGCGGTCGACTTCGAGGCCTTCCAGGCAGTGGTCGCTGAACGAGCGCATGGTGTCTGAGAGCAGTTGCACTGAGTGGAGGAAGTTGTGAATCATCACTGGCTTGAAGACATTGAGCTCGAAGTTGCCCTGCGAGCCAGCGAAGCCGATGGCAGCGTCGTTGCCCATGACCTGACAGGCTACCATGGTCATGGCTTCTGACTGGGTGGGGTTCACTTTGCCCGGCATGATCGATGAGCCGGGCTCGTTCTCGGGGAGGACGAGTTCGTGCAGGCCGCAACGTGGGCCAGAGCCAAGCCAGCGAATGTCGTTGGCGATTTTCATCAGTGACGCAGCCAGTGTCTTCAGCGCGCCGCTGGCCATCACGAGTTCGTCATGGGCGGACAGAGCGGCGAATTTGTTGGGATGTGAGGCAAAGGGGAGGCCGGTCAGTTCCGCAATGCGCTTGGCTGAGCGTTCGGCAAACTCAGGATGCGCATTGACTCCGGTGCCTACAGCGGTGCCGCCGAGGGCGAGTTCGAACAAGCCTGGTTGCGTCGATTCGATGCGCGCTTTGTCCCGCTCTAACAATGACACGTAACCGGAGAATTCCTGCCCGAGCGTGAGCGGTGTGGCATCCTGCAGGTGCGTGCGGCCGATCTTCACGATGTCATTGAATTCTTCCTGCTTGGCGCGCAGTGCTGCGATCATTTTGTCCAGCATCGGCAGCAGCTTCTCCTGGACTTCGGTGGCGGCAGCGATGTGCATGGCTGTCGGGAACGTATCGTTCGACGATTGCGACATGTTGACGTGATTGTTAGGGTGGATCGGCTCCTTGCTGCCCATTATTCCTCCGGACATTTCGATCGCGCGGTTCGAAATCACCTCGTTGGCATTCATGTTGGTCTGGGTGCCGCTGCCAGTTTGCCAGATGTGCACTGGAAAATGGGCGTCCAGCCTGCCTTCGATGACTTCGTCCGCAGCTTTGCAGATGAGCTCGGTGCTTTTTGCATCCAGTCCCTTGAGATCATGGTTCACGAGTGCGGCGGCCTTTTTCAAGATTCCCATTCCGCGAATGACAGAGCGGGGCATGACATCTTTGCCGATGTCAAAGTGGTGAATGGAGCGCGCGGTTTGGGCACCCCAGTAGACGTCTCCTGGAACCTGGATTTCACCCATGGTGTCGGATTCCATTCTCGGTGGTAATACTTGGTCGGTCATCGTGATTGAGAGTTTGCCGGGATTTTGAAAAAACTTTCCAAGCCTTCTGACGCCAGGAATCAGTTGTCAATCGCAAACGCCCCATGCGCGGGCAGTTGGGGCAGTTGTGGGCAGTTGTGGGCAGTCGTCGCGAACTCAGAAATGTGTCGGGTGACCTTCTGTGAGTACCCGCACGCGTTCGGCCAGTCCGCGCTCGATGGCACCTTGCTCCAGCCGCAGTACCGGTTCGTCCATGGGTTCGCGGCCCAGGGGAAACGAGCCGTAGTGCATCGGGCACATGTGCAGGGCTCCCAGTTCCTCAAACGCCCGCAGTGCCTCTTCCGGATTCATGTGAACTTCGCGCCCGCTGGGAGCTTCGTAAGCACCAATTGGAAGCAGGGCAAGGTCGATGGACGAATGTTCGCCAATCTGCTGGAAGCCATCGAAGTAAGCACTGTCGCCGCAGTGATACAGCGATCGTCCCGCTGTCGAAGTGACAATGAATCCGCCGAATCCGCGGTGAGTATCGTGCACGTAGCGTGCTCCCCAGTGTTGTGCCGGGGTGAAGGTGATCAGCAGGTCGTCCACTGTCGTCTGCTCCCAGTGATTCATTTCGATGACGTCACTGAAGCCGCAACGCTGGACGATTTTTCCCACACCTTCGGGAACCACTACCGGCTGATTGTTGGCGATGATGTTCAGCGATCGTTTGTGTAGATGATCGTGATGGGCGTGACTGATCAGGACGAGGTCGATGGGAGGGAGATCGAACAAGGAAACGCCGGGGTGACGCATGCGCTTGATGATTCCCAGCCAGTTTGCCCAGTTTGGATCGATGAGGATGTTCTTGCCCCCCATCTGCACGACGAAGGTAGCGTGACCGATCCAGGTGACCCCGATGACGTCGATGTCCGGAGAGCCAAAATCAGGTGCGAATGTCTGCCCTTCCCTGGGCGAGAGCAGTGATGGGAAAACGCGATTGCCAAAATAGTCGATATTGCGCTGCCGCCAGCCGCTTTTCGGTAGTAATCCCACTTGCAGGCCGTTCTGGGCATCCAGCCCTCCCGAGCGCAAGCGCATCCCGCTCTCCCGCATTTTACGGAAAATTTCGCACATTCGCTGGCTTGAAGAATTTGAAACCACTTGATTGCTTTCCCTGTTTTCTGGTATAGATGAACGCTGCACCCTACTCCACCCATCAGTCAAACATCAACTCTCCGGTTGCACTCTTGACAGAAGAAGAATTTATCCGCCCTGAGGGCTGCTTTAAAGAAGCCCGCCTTAATAAACAAGCTGCCCGGACAGAGATTATCGCTGATCTCAAAAGGCTTTCCGCCGTCGCACGCGAAGAAAAGTCCAGGCAGATCCGCAAGCATCTGCTCGATTTCAAGGACTTTACCGGTGCCGGCACGGTACTCATATTTGCCAGCCTTTCGTCCGAGCCGGACTTGTTCCCGTTGCTCGATGATCCAGATCTTGGCCATATGACGTTTTGTTTTCCCAAAATGGAGCGCAAGAGCCTCGCTCTGT
>JAQCER010000727.1 GCA_027618625.1 Verrucomicrobiota bacterium | reverse complement strand
ACGGAAGGACGTGTAGGCACGGCCATCGAAGGGTTTTGATTCGCTCTCGCGATACGCCGTGCCACTTCGAATGGCAACACCTTCAATGATCTCGGGCGTATCGAGTTTTGGCGCGTAAGGAACCAGCGGCAGCAGCACCCAGTTGCCCGATTTTTCGGCCCGGAATTGCCGCTGCAGCTCGCGATAATCGGTTTCCGCCGGATCATCGAGACCGAACGTTGTACCCGGCAGCACATTCGTCACGAACGGAAAGTAGAGCTGACCTTCATAGCGAACCATCAAAGCGCGTTTGCCCACAATCAAGCTGTCCAGTGATGCAATGCCGACCAAACCCAGGAGCACCAGAAAGGAAATGTAGCCGCGACGGATTTCGCGGAAGCGCCGCATCTGTTTCAACGTGAGCGGGCTCCAGTTCCAGTGGCGAAGGCCTTTCCATGCCATCCAGCAGCCAGTTGCGCCTAACAATGCCACCAAAATCCATCCGAGGACGGCCCCGCCAAGAAATGGAATTCCGAACACTGGCACCGAGAGCGACAGCGCACGGAACAGCGCGCTGAGTGCTGCGTAAATGATTGCGGAAATGCCAGTGTTGCGGGGTGACATGGTACTCTATTCGAAACGGATGCGGGGATCGGTCAGCGCCACGAAAAGATCTGAGAGAATGTTTCCGACCATCAGCAGCAGGACGTTAAGCACGAGAATGCCCATCACCAGTGGGTAATCGCGGTCGAGGATGCTGTAATATCCCAGCAACCCGTAACCATTGATTTCAAAGATCATCTCGATGAGCACGGATCCGGCGACGAAGACGGAAACGATATGTCCCAGAGTCGTGGCCAGCGGGATCAGCGAGTTCCGCAGTGCATGCACCAGCACGGCGCGCTTGAAGCCCGCGCCCTTGGCGATGGCAGTGCGCACGTAGTCTGCCGCGAGATTGTCCATCAGGTTGTTCTTCACCAGCATCGTCATGAAGGCGAAGCTGCCGATCAGATAACAAATGAGCGGCAGCACCGCGTGATGCACCACATCCCAGATTTTGCCGCCAAAGCTGAGGTCGGCGAAGTTTTCGCTTACGAATCCGCCTGTGGGAAACCAGCCAAGCCGGGCCGCCAGATACACCACCAGCACGCTCGCCAGCACAAAGCCCGGGATGGCGTAACCGACAAAGATGAGCACCGAGCTGACATTGTCCAGCACGGTGCGGTGTTTGATCGCCTTCAAGATTCCCAGGGGAATACAGACGATGTAGGTGATGAAGAACGTTGCCAGCCCGTAGAAGATCGAGATGGGCATTCGCTCGCGGATCATGTTCCATACATACTCATTGTAGCGCGTAGAGACCCCGAGATTGCCCTGGAGCAATCCCCCGAATTGCGGCCGGAAAACCTGAACCCGATCCTTGTTCTGCTCAGCACGCGTGCTCCATGACGTCAGTGGGGATGCGGATGCATCCTCGTCGGCAGTCAGTTTACCGTCCCGTGTGATCTTGGCATTTGTGATGCGGTAGGCATTGTTCGGCTTCCACTGGTCACGCGGCAGCAATTCCTGAAGCGTCACCGGCATCTCAGCTACGCCTTGCTCAAACTTGATGAACTGCTTGTCCTGCTCGCGTGGCATCAGTCCCAGCCATGTCAGGTAAGCGGGGAAGAACGGTCGGTCGAACCCGTAGTAGGCGGCCATCTCCTCCTTCTGCTCCTCACTCAAGGATCCTCCCGCATCTTTCATGCCGCTGTCTACCTGCATCGATGCCGCCTTTTGCAGCGCTGCCTCTAGCGGCCCCCCCGGGGTGATGCGCGTAATGAAGAATACCACCATTGTCGCCCCGATTATGGTCGGAACGATCAACAGGAAGCGGCGAATGAAGTAGTCACGCATCGGGGCCGACGGTCATTGGGATGGGGCAATCTCAAACATTCCGGCGATGGGCACAAGCATTAGTGTGCGATTTACGTTCAAGCACTCAGCATGATCGTGCGCGCCCGTGATGCTGTGCGATTGATTGAGGTGGAAAAATCGACCAAAGTCCCCGATAGTCCCCGGGATCGAACGCGATCGACATTGACAATTCTTCCTGCGTTCTCGTAATATTCTTCCCCCATACCCCTTTTTGCGAAAATTGAAAACCCTTACAACCCTCCGGGCGATCTCCGTCGTCTCGTCTGGACTGTGCGCGTCCACTACGTTCGTCTCCGGCTTGGCCACAGCGAAGGTAGTGGCGTCGGTTGCCATTGGTTCTGTCCTCGTCTGCGTTTCCTGTAGCGATTCGGGACACAGCGATGAAGCGGAAGCGATTGCACCAAAGTCGAAGTCCTGGCCATCCACTGAGGTGGCCGAAAGTATCGATGCTGCGGGCATCGTTGGATATCGACTGCGGGAGAAGTCCGGTTCGGGCGGCCCCCAGATGTTCACTGAGATGCCCGTGGAAAGCTCGGGAGTGGATCTCATCAATTCGGTAGAAGCCGATCACCCGATGGGTTTTCTTTACCACTCTGGTTTTGCTTGTGGTGGGGTTGCTGTCGGGGATGTGGACGGCGACGGCTGGCCTGACCTCTATTTTACTGGCGGCGCCGGGCCTAACAGTTTATACCGCCAGGTTCCGGGGCCAGGCGGCGAGATCCACTTCGACGACATTACGACGAAGGCAGGCAACGTGGACGGCGGCGAGAACTGGGCGGGATCTGCGAGCATGGCGGATGTCGATGGAGACGGCGATCTTGATATCTACGTTGTAAATTATGACGCGCCGAACCAGCTCTTCGTGAATCTGGGAGTGGCCAGGGATGGCATCGTTCGTTTCGAAGAACGGGCGAAGGAATTCGGACTGGATCTTGTCGATGCCTGCCATACGCCGGCGTTCTGCGACTACGACAACGATGGTGATCTCGATCTTTATGTGCTGACGAATCGTTATGAAGACACCCGAGGCTATCGGGGAAATGATGCGCACCAACGGGTGAATGGAAGGCGCGTAATCAAGCCCGATTACGAAAAGTATTACGTATTGTGGGAAGATGGTCAGGACTGGGGAGTGCGGGCTTATGGGCGGGAGGACCATCTTCTGCGGAATGAAGGTGGAAAGTTCCGGGACGTCACCAAGGAAGCCGGAATCAGTG
>JAQCER010000726.1 GCA_027618625.1 Verrucomicrobiota bacterium | reverse complement strand
TGAGCGAGTCCAAGGAAGAGCAACGTCACGATGATCGCATACACAGCCAGATAGGTGTTCAGCTTTCCGCCATCAGCATGATCGTGGTCATTGTCGTGGTCATCATGGTCGGCTTCTTTCGCTGTTGCCTGTTCTGGAGACAGCTCGGATCCATCTTCATTGTGCTCGTGGCCGTGTGCCGCATCGAGAGCTTCTTTGAGAGAAATGCCACTTCCGCCGCCGGCAAACCCCAGCGAATACGCGCCGTCTGTCACTACTTCGTCTGCAGGAAACAGGCCGCTGGTGATCTCAACAAACTGGTCGTTCTGTTCGCCGACGTGGACAGGTGTGCGGACGAAAACGTTCTTGAGATCGAAATCTTTGACGTAAACAACGCGGGAGGATGGATCTCCCTGAATCGACCGGCGAGGCACTGCCACCACGCCAGAGCGTGATGCGATGATGAGTGAGAACTCGGCACGCATTCCAGGAACCAGTTTTCCATCGGGATTTGAGATCTGGAAAATGCCCTCGACCGTGCCTGCCTGTCGATCCGCGGCAACACCGTAGCGGCTCAACGTCGCTTCGATCGTCTCTTCTCCAAGCGCCGGGATTTGGATGCGCGCGGGAGTGCCGATCACGACGGAAGCAGCTTCTTTCTCCGGAATTTTCGCGACCGCCCAAACCTCTGAGCGGTTGGAGATGTCGAGCAATTCTTCCGCTGGTTCGACAGGTTGCCCGACCCTCACATGAGACTCAACGATGAGGCCACTCTGGCTGGCGTTGAGCGAAATGATTGGCGGTGGATTCCCCGGCTGCCGACTTTCCACTTCGACGAGCAAAGCGCCTTCCTCCACCTGATCGCCCTCGGATGCATGAACACGAATCGCCCTTCCTGAAATTCTGGACGATAGAACCGACCGACGGGTGGGTATTTCTTCTATCCGTCCGATGGCGAAAACGGTGGTTTCAAACTCGATTTCTTCGGCCTCGACCGTTTGGATCCCAAGATTCTTGACTCCAGTCTCGTCGAGAATGATCAAGTTGGCGGCGCGGTCTGGATCGATGGCTTCTTCTTCAGCGTCAGCGACGCCGGGAACAGCAGCCAGGAGGAGCAGGGTGAAAATGAATGGATGCTTCATGGACGGGAATGAGTGCTGGGGACAGAAGTGATGGACGAGGGAACTGCTGCTGCCAGTCGGATCCGGGCGAGGTGAAAGTCACGAAGGGCATCTAAACGCGATGATTCGAGTTCGATGCTCTGCTCGCGTGCGCGCAGCACCGCTTGCAGATCGCCTTGACCGGAGCGGTACGCGGATTCGAGGCCAGCGACTTGTTGTTGTGCCAGTGGCAGCAGTTGATTGCTGATTTCAGCGAACAGGTTTCGGTTGGTTTCCATGTCTGCCCGGGCAATCGCAGCCGCACTGCGGATGGCGCTGGCAAGGGCTGCTGCTTCCTCGCGCAGGCGCTTGGCTTTGGCCTGCTTTTCCTGAATGGCACCCTCATTCTTGTTCCAAAACGGCAGCGGGATGGAGATTTTCAAGCCGCTAAAGGCATCGTTCTCAAAACCTTCGGGCGCATCCTCGGCGCGTTCGGCTTCAACGAAGACGCCGACAGTGATGTCATCGCGGCGTTTTGCTTCCTCAAGTGCGATTTCTGTCTCGGCCCCGTCAGCTGCCAGAATGGACGCCTGATAGTCGGGGCGATTGGCCGCGTCATGGGTTGTGGAAATGTCCGAAGTTTCGGCTGAAGGCTCAGTAAGTTGGTCGACAATCGCCAGCGGAGCATCGGGTTCCAATCCGAGAAGTGGACGAAGCTGCGAAAGACTCCGATTTGCTGCGGCTTCAAGCTGGTGAATCTGGAGTCCTGCGCTTGCCGCTTCCAGGCGTGCCGGTTTTTCGTCCAACTGGGGAAGCTCTCCAGCAGCGGCAGCAGTGGCGATGAAGGTGGCGAGTTCTTCGCTGAGGGCTCTGCGTTGAATCTGGAGGGCGATCTGCTGAGTGATCGCCAGGTAGTCGGTCGCGATGGTATTCGCCTCCAGCAAAAGCTTCCGGTATGCATCGCGGACTTCCGCCTCGGCGGTTGCTACTGCCGTCGCTGAAACGGCCTTTTCAAGTTCCAGTCGGGCGGTGAGCGGAAATGCCTGTGAGAACGCAACGTCGAGCGAACCTTCCCGAAATGCAGTGTTGTGCCGCCCACTGAATTCAATCGTCGGGTTGGAAAGTCGCCCTGACTGCAGCAAGCGACCACGCGCTTCTTCGATGTAGTATCGCGCGGATCTCCAAGCTGGATTGTCCTTTACGGCGTCTGGAATGTCGGACAGCCTCAGCGTGGCGCTCGTTTGCCCATAGGAAGTCGAGCTAAGCGACAGGAGGACATGGAAAATGAAGGAAAAGTAGAATACTTTGATCACAGAAACGTTCACAATTTGACCTGTTGACGACAACCCAGCTCGCGCTGGGAGTGAATTCGGAGCAAAATACGGAATCGATCATCGCCGGGATGAATGACTCCGTAGAACGTGAGGATCAGATCAAGAAGCGGCAGTAGTCGCAAAGCCGCGATCGGGCTTTCGGAACCGCTGGTTCGGACATGGCGAACGTATTGCGCCAATTCATTGGGACCAAGATGTCCGCAAAAGTAGGAAAGGAAACGGGGAGATCAATTGCCGAATCGACAGGAAGTTGGACCGGTCCGGTTGGCGGCACCCGATCGTCCTTCTCGCTATGATCGCAAGGGGCCGGGGCGTCAGGACATTGGCTCAAGTCGTTGCCGCATGGGTGGGCGTGGCCACAGGATTCGACGAAGTGGCTATGGTACCCGAACTTGGCCGCGATAGCACAGAAGCACCCAGGGGATGCCATGAGAAATGCTAGAACTACGCGAAGAAGGAATACCACTTATTCAAGAAAGACGGTATCCTCTAGAATGCAATGTGGGCAACCTCGATTTTGGACGAGAATTTCGACACCGCCGAGGAAAGGAAATCATCTCTGGGAAATCGCTAGCCTGGGTTATTCATGAAGATCGTAGCGAGACGCCGCAAAAGGCTTCATTTGCAAGGCGTGGGCCACTTTTTCGGCTGAAAGCGTATAGGCATACGTTGATGTCGAAAAATGGCGCGCAACGCAGCAAA
>JAQCER010000725.1 GCA_027618625.1 Verrucomicrobiota bacterium | reverse complement strand
CAATTGATCAGTAAAAGCGTTGGTAAAAACGCTTTCGCTGAATTCTGCGATAGACGATGATTGCCAGTGATCCAACGCAGAGGAGCGTAACTGCCCAGGTGCCGATCAGGTAGCGCAGCGGTCGGGGGACTGCGGTGAAAAATTGGAAAGGCTCGGAGAGTGATGCACGTCCGTCAGGGGTGACACCGACAATTCTGATTCGGTATGCCATGCCTGGATTCAGGCCGTCCAACCTCGCAAAGTAATTTCCTCTTCGCCCAGAGTGTGCTCAGGTGGCCGGTCTCGTCGTCGAGTTGGATGGTTTCGAGGTGAAGCTTGTAGTCAAACGTTCCCGGTGTCAGTGGTGCCCAGGAAAACTCAAGAAAATCCCTGCCGCCATCGATGAACTCGGTCGATTGCACCTTTGGAAGAGAGTGGTCAAACTTGTAATTGCCTTCCACACGGATGGCGAACAGATCGGCTGCTAACTCCGGGCCCGACAATTGTGATCTGGTCGATCCATACACACTGTTATCACTGCGATGGTTGATCGAACCCGCTCCTGTTGCCATCAGCGCAGTGGATTCGTCGATTTCCACTTCGGTTGCCACATTACTCGGAGCGTTGTCTGTTCTTGCAGGTTCTGAGACGAGCGTGTACTCCAGCCTCTGATTTCCGCACTTCAAAACAAACGATCCAGATGCGCGAATATTGTGTGCGGGTCTCACCGTCAATTGCAACTGCTCGCCAGGCGCGATCACACGGCCTTCCTCGGTCCCTTCTACCAGAAACTCGTGGTGAATGTCAGTGAACACGGTGCCTTGAGTGGTTCCATTGTTCACAAAGGTGAGCATCACCGGATCCGACTCCGATCCTTCTGGAAACTCAATCGTTGTTCGATCGATGGTGCCTCCAACGGCACCGAGATAGGCGGGAATGCTTTCTGCGAGGACTGGTATCGAGAGCTTAAAAGTCTCGAACGACATCTCAACACTGCCTGCGACGACGTCTTTGTATTTTGCAGCGGGAATTTCGATTTCGAATGCCTGAGTGCCTCGTTTGGCGAGTGAGATGATGGCAGGAAGTTTTAACAAATCTGGCGCGGAGACGGCGATGTCAATCGCCTTGTCCATGGAACTGGTCACTTCAAGGCTGCCGATTCTTGATTCGCTCTCGGGCACCCATTCGAGCCGCAGCGAGCTTGGCGCACCGTGAAAGGGGGCAACGCCAGTCGCGTAGACCAGAGTTTCGGTCGATGCTCCTCTATGACCGGGGAGGTCCAGCTTTTCCTGGAGACGGCCGATCACTGTTGGGTGATAGATCAGCTGCAGGCGCTTGGTTTGCTGCGGCAGTATTTCAAGGAAGTTCTTCTCGGCGAGTCCCGCGATCGTGAAGCCTGATGGAACCTTAATCGTCTGGCGAAAGGCAGCGCCTCCCTTGTTGCTGACCGTCCAGAGTCGCTCCACCGTTGATCCGACGTAAACGTCGCCGAACTCGATCACTTCATTGGCTACGAGTTCCGGGTATGCGGCCTCCACCTGAATGGTTACGGTCGCAGGCGAGGACGAAAGGTCCAAGGGTTCTTCTCTGTTGGGTACGCGGATAGTCTGGCGGACGAGATACGTAAACGTTTCTACGGCATTCGGCCCCTCAAGAGCTGGGGTATAGTCGACCAACGCAATATGCTTTTTTTCCTTATTAGGAATCACGGGTTCGGAGAGAGTGCCGTGTTTGAGGCCGCCCTTGCTGATGACAAATTTCATCGGAGCGGGCGATCCAGTCGAGGCTTCGAGTTTGATGCGGAGAATTTTACCCCGCACAACCTTTAGATTGGAAAGATCGTCGACGGTGGGTGCCAGAGCGCCAGGGCCATTCAAGTCGGCTTTCGCGGGCAACATGAATACCGCAAGGAAGCACGCTGCAAGAATCTGCAGCAATGCACTCCCAAACGTCCTTCCTGCCCGCATGTTACGGCCGATTGGAAATTGGTAAATCATGGTTTAGAGTTCCTGTAGATGCTAGCGTTGCTCAGAGTTCCCGTCAAAAACCGATTCGGCATTCAATGCTCCTGTTTCGGTGTGGTGGTTTTGCTTATTGTGGAAACGTGGAGTCAGTGCGCGTGGGCGCAGGATGCTCCCGCGAAGAAGCCGGATCCCGCTGTGGCTCAGGAAGTGGATGCCGATGAACAAGCTGCTGCCGGGGCCGAGGCCGAGGCCAAAGCGAAGGCAGAGGCGGATGCGCAAGCAGCCAAGCAGGAAGCGGTAGTGCAAGAGTGTCAGCGACTGGTTCTGGTTGCGATCGGGCGCGTCGTCGCTCCAGAGATATTTCCTGAAATTCTCTCGAAGGGCGAGCCTGGAAATACTGTGGTTCGAGTATCGATCGACCAGCGGCAACTGGTCGTCGAAGTGGCAGGATCCAGAGCCCTGTCCTGCGCGATCGCTTGCGGTCGCATCGGGCGAGAGACCCAAACGGGCAGATTTGCTGTCGAATCAAAGAGTGATCGATCGCCCGCAGAGAGCCGTTATGGGAGTCTCATTGATGCCAAAGGACATTTGCTGCTGAAAGGAATCTATGGCAATCTCGATCCAGTTCCCGCTGGAGCGACGTTCGTCCCGAGTCCGCCCAATGTTTACATCGTCCTCTCCGAAGGAGTGGTGATCCATAGTGGCGATGCCAACGGCACCGCTTCCACGGATGGTGCCATCGTCATCCCCAGCGCCGCCGCCCGAACCCTGCTGAAAATTCTAGAGAAGGGAATGCCCGTGGAGATCGAGTAGAGCAGGGGGGACGCACCCGAATCCTAGCCTGGTCACTCCAGCAGCGGTATGTAGCAGTTCTTCTCAGGATTCGTGAACGCGATATCCCATGCGATCGAAATCCGCTCCCGCTTGCCTGAATAAGCGGTAATCATATGCTTAAGATTGCATTCGAAAAAATTGATCAATCCCGTCCGGGGAGTGACGGTGTAGCAGAACTCCGATTCATCGGATGTTGTAAAGCGTGTCTGTCCGCCAAAATTTTCACCGGAGTCGCCATGATCTGGATAGTAAGTTCCCGTTACGCCGTCGGCACCATTTGGGTGCCCGTGTAATCCGAGTGTCGGATGGTTTTCGCGGAAAATATTGGCCCAGCATTGA
>JAQCER010000724.1 GCA_027618625.1 Verrucomicrobiota bacterium | reverse complement strand
CAGGTTAGACCCATCATTACCCACTATTCATAGTCGAGCAGCCGGCGGGGCAAGGAGCGTCTATGCGTCGCCGATCTTTGGCAACTTCACATCGCATCCGCTGAAGGCGCCCTTTTCTATGGTGATCACGCTGTTTGGTACCGTCAGGCCTTTGAGGGCTGTGCAGTTTTTAAAAGCGTAAGACCCGACCTTTGTCAGGCTCTTGGGGAAGCCTTGGAGCGTCATCCGGGTACAGTCCGCGAAGGCGTAGTTGCCGATGCTGGTGATCCCGTCCGGGAGTGTGAGCTTGGTGAGCTTACCGCATTTCCAGAAAAGTCCGAATGGGATCTCCGTGACCTTGGGCGGGATGGCGGCCTCCTTCAGGCTGCTGCAATCCTGAAAGGATTTCTGGCCGATGTTTGTCACCGTTTCAGGAATGACGATGCTCTCTAGGTTGCTACATCCCTGGAAGGCTCCGCCCGTGCGCCCGCCGATGTCGGTGACGCCTTTGGGAACAGCGACACTCTTCAGAAGGATGCACAAGGAAAACGCGTAGGGCCCGATCGAGGTGGTGGTCACGGGAACCTCGTAATGACCCTCGCGACCAGCACCAAGGGCCAGCAGCTTGGTCTTCTGCTTGTCGAACATCACCCCGTCCATACTGGCGAAGTCGGGATGATCATCGGCGACGGTGATGTTCTCAAGTCCCTGGCATCGGTTGAGCGTGCCCGGCCGCAGGAAGCGAAGGGTTTTCGGAATGACGATATCCGTCACCTCCCTGCACGATACAAGCGCGCTTTCATCAATGCCGTAAACCTCGTGCCCCCCGATCGAGGACGGGATCACGATCTTGCCCTTCGCCCCGGGCAGCACGCCGGTGATGGCCACCCTCGTGAGGTGCTTATCATCGTTCGCCCTCAGTTCAACCCCCAGCCAACGGTTGTTGTAGACGGCGTAGTTGAACTGACCTGATTTGCCAGACTCCTTGTAAGGAGTGATCGCGTCACTCGCGGACAGCGGAGCCGGATGGAAAGACCAGGCGGCGAGAATGGCCATGAAGGAGGTTGTCGTTTTTAACTTAAAGAGTTTCATACGCCAATATGACACCGAACCTCCGTTAACCTTAGAAGAAAATTGGCAATTTGTTTCCGGGCAAGGTTCCCGAACCGAGCGAAATGAAGCGGCGTTTCTAATGGATGTCCAGGCCTTCGGAGAATTTTTCGAAATCCTGTTTGGCACTGGCGCTCATTTTTTCTCCGCCCGCTGCATCGAACCAACGTTCCGCGGCGCCTTCGCATTGCCCCAGGAGCTTTGCTGCACCGGGCTTGTGTTTCCAGATCGCCGGCGGGTATTTGCGCATGAAGATCACGAGGTTTTTATCGGGAATGGTCTCCGCATCCGCCTTTGCGAAGGCGGCGCGTGCCGTCGCCTCGGGGATGGTCGGGACGACCGGAGGCTTGGGTTTGGCGGGCGGGGCGATTCTCGGTATCTGATTGGAAAGCAGCTGAAGATTGAACTCGTCTTCGGGAATTTTCGCCGTACTGCCGTCGACCCGGATGACGAAGCGCTCACCTCCCTCGGACCACGGAGCCGCCAGTAGTACGGAATCCCCGGTCGAGCTGATGCTGCGCCCAGGAAGGTAAATCATGGGTTTCGACTGCCCGGTCGCCTTGTCCTCAATGCGCAAACTGCTGGGATCCAGCCGCCCCGGCACCAGATCTGCCAGGGAATCAGGAAAGTTGCCATCGTTCTCCGCCGCATATCCTTGCAGAGCCACGAAGGTTTGCTTCATCTTCACGCCACCTATCCGCTCATCGATCTCCCCCTCACCACCCAAGTCGTCTGCATCGTCGCCAATCGCATCTGCCCCGGGCTGCCCCGGCCGATTGCCTCCAAACGGATCATTGGCAGGCTGACCTAGAGCATTATCGAAACCCTGGTCGAGCGCCTGGTCCATTTGCATCTGTTGCTGCATCTGAAAATTCGCCTGGGCCTGTTGTTGCTGCATGGCAAAAAACGGGACGGCGGCACCTCCAATCATCGCCAATGGTAAGACTGCCGCGGACGCCAGCGTGGCCTTGTGCGAAGAAGCGTTGTTCTGGATATACAGAATCCCATTCGGAAGATTCTGCCCTACGCCAGCAATGCCGGCCCCATCAAGACTTGGCATCAGTGAGGACGACAGCTTCTGGATCGCCGACAGCATCGCTGCAGGTGGCCCACCCATTCCCGGGCCACCCGGGCCGCCTGGGCCGCCCATCTGATTCATCGCCATCTCAGTGATCTTCTGGATCTCGCTGTAGAATTCGGGAGACGCATAGGAAAATGCATTCCCCTCCACCGGCAGCCCCTCAATTGCTGAGCCGAATTCAGAATCCTGGCTGATTCTGGCACCACTCCCCAGGCACTCATCCAGATACGACTGCCTGCTCGCCAGGAACACGCGATTGGTTGATTTCTCCTTCGCGAGGACAGGGGCATAGATCCCCATGCTTCCGTCAGGCGGCACCTGCATCATCATCATTTGGAAATCACCTTCCTCTTTGTATTCGAAGGGTCCTTCTCCACCAGTGATGAACTTTTCCTCTAACGAATCAAACAGCCAACCCGCATTCTCAACACACAGGAGAACATCAATCGACGGAATCCGCGGAGCCTCTGGCGGAAGCGGCATCCGCGTCCCTGGCAGGATGCTTGCAACGGCAATGACACGCCCATTCGTATTGCCCATGAAGTCGGCTACGGTAAACGAAAGATCCGCAATCCTGGTTTCCAGCATCTCGTTGAACGATTCCTTAATCTCCGGACTGTCGAACTTGCCTACGATTTTTTCGGCAGTGTCGCGGACCGCTTTCAGGTTCAATTCCTGCTCGAAAACGATGTCCGCGCCCGCCGGTGCCAGTGAGGCATAATGCAACGGCTCGCCATCGCCTCCCAGCAGGTTTAACAAGCCGGAACGCCCGTCTGGAATGTAGAAGAGTGTCTTATTGCGAAAGCCGTTCTTGGTTTTGACGGAGCTGGCGCCGATCGCTGCGATCTTGCCGATGCTCAGCTCGTCGACGATTTCGCTCATATTGACCGGTGGCACTTCCCCGGTGTCAGCCATCGCCCCGTAGAATTCGTTCAGATGCTCGCCAAA
>JAQCER010000723.1 GCA_027618625.1 Verrucomicrobiota bacterium | reverse complement strand
AATGCCAGGGGCGAGCGGGCTGCCCCGCAAATGGCGCGGCACTTGCATGGAACCGTCCGGCTGAAGCCCGACTACGTTTTGTCCAGCCCGGCGTTGCGAGCGATCTCTACCGCTCGCATCATTGCTCCCGTTCTGGGTATTGCTGAAGGCGATATCGTGCAGAACCAGGCGATCTACAATGCTGACCTGCAGACCTTGGTCTACGCGATTCGTGAAATTCCGAACGAATATGCGAACGCCATGCTGTATTGCAACATGCCAGGGGTCGCTGAGCTGGTTCACTTCCTCACTGGATCGGCTCCCGACCATTATTCGACATGCGGGGTGGCGATGTTCGAGCTGAACCTGGACCGCTGGGCAGATGCAAATCTATCCTGCGGAAAACTGACAACATTCCTGTTTCCGAAGATGCTTGAAGGCGCAGCGTCGTAGCGCCGCTACGGCTGATCGATCAGAGGTCAGATTTCCTCCGGGCGGAACTCCGGAAAGCGTTTGCCAATCTCCGTCTCCAGCTCGGCCTTTTTATCGACCAATCCCTTGCCCCGCTCACTCGCGGCAGCGCCGTCGCCCATCTTAGCGAGTTCGCCATCGATCGCACGCACCGTCTTCCACAGTGCCAGTGGTGTGATCTGTGGATCATCGAAAGTCGTCGCGGGAACAATGAAGAGCGCTGCCGCCTCTGTGTAATTGTGCTCTGCTAATTCCACATCCCCCAACTGCAGCATCAACATGGCACCAATGCGCCCCTCCTTCTGGCGGTTGGAACCTTCCCGCGCGGCTACCCGAGCCTCGTCATAGAGCTGCTTGCCTGCCAATGCTCGTGACTTCGTCAGCAATGCCTTCGCCTCAGCAGCAGGCGACTTCGAAAGTGCAAACTGCTTCTCCGCTGCATCCAGAGCGAGGTCGAATTGCCCGATCTCCTGCCGTGCGACGCCTAATCGTTCCCAGAGGATCAGCTGGGAGTCCTCGGGCTTGGCTGGGGTGCTCGCGAGCGAGAGAAACTTCGCGGAGTTGGCGTAGTCTTCCTGATCAAACGTCTTCATGCCCAGCCAGAAAAGGATCTCTGTCGGGACCAGCCCTTCTGGTTTCTTTTTCAGATACAGATCGATCTCTTCGACCAGCTTGGGAAGGTATTCGTTTTTGGATGCCGAGGTAACGCTCTGCGCATTCCGAAATTGCGCATGGATGATAGCCCGGGTTCCATTGTCAAAGTAGGCCTCTTCATCCATGCTTCGCGCCTTCGTCAGTGGTTCGATACAATCCTTGTACTCCTTCTTGCGATACTTTCCGAAACCGATCCAGAACAGCGCCTGAGCTTTTGCCGAAGTGTTAGGGAACTTCTGAAGCATTTCTTCGAAGGTTGCGATCATCGCATCATCATCGCGGCGCTGACCACTGATCAATCCCTTCTGCTGATACGAAAGCTTTGCTGGTTCAGAAGTCGGGAAATCCTTGATGATACGGTCGAAGTCCTTAAGGCAGTTGGTGTAGTCCTCGATCGCCTTGAAGCTCATTGCACGCTTGGCCAGTGCGTTGGCAAAATACGGGCTATCAGCCTGCTTATCCATGAAGTCTGAGAGCGGCGCGATCGCCTGTGATGGATTTCCCGCTTCGGATTCGGCCCACCCATGCTTGTAATGGATCATTGGATGGTATTTCTCAGGAATGTTCTTCAAGTCACCCATGCCGCGATAAGCATCAGCAGCGTCCGCAAATTTGCCCTGCTTGAAAAGAATCTCGCTCTTCAGAAAGTAGGCCATCGAGATAAACGGGCTGCTCGAATCACGATTGCGCTGCTCATCAATGAACCGGTCTGCGTAGGCCGGCAAACTGGGATCTCCCAGCACGAACTGGCAGCGCAGCTTCTGGTAGCCGGCCTCCTCCGCTTCCGTGGAATCGGGGAACGCCTGCTCAATGAGACGATAGGTATCAAAGGCGTTTGCAAACTGCTCCAACGCATGGTAGGATTTCGCAACCATAATGAGCATTTTCGGACGGGTGTTTTCGGGCAAGTTCACTGATGAAGTGGCGTTGAACGCCTTGATAACCTCCTCATGTTGCTCTCTATCATAGTGCAGGCGAATCAATCCGTAACGTGCCAATGCCTTCCATTCGGCCGCACTGTCGAACTTGAGCATTCGGTTGTAGAGCTTGATCGCGTTCTCCGTCTCACCAGCCTCGCTGTAAAGCAATCCAGCCTTCACCGTTGCTTCTCCCAGTGCCTCGATGAGGTCGCTCTGCATGGCAGCGTTCCACTTGGGATTGCGTGCGCCTGCAGTCACGGCACCCACGATCTCCTCCAGTCGGCTTTCTTCGGCTAAAGTTGCAAACCACTTGAGAGCCTCTGGATTGTTCTTCACCGCTGCTTCCATCCGACCAAGCGCCAGCAACGCCTTGTGCCAGGATGCATTGTCTTGCTTGATGGCGACCACGTCCTCATAGGCTCCACTGGCGGCCTTCACCTGACTGTCGAGTTCCAGACAACGGGCCCGGTAGTAAAGGGATGCCACCTTCAGCTTGTGCTGCTGGGCGTTGGTTGCCGATATTAAAAAATATGGCGCCGCGTAGCCATAGTTCTGGTCATTGTAAGCGAGCGAAGCAACTCGATATGCGGCCGGCCCGACATAGCCCCCTCTCGGAAATTTTTTGATGAGTTGCTTATAAGCATCCAGTGCAGGCTCCTTCATGTCCTGCTTGAGATAGCATTCTGCCCGGCGATACAACGAGGCTTCCGCATGCCGACCTTTCTCGTAAGTGTCGAAATACGTCTGATATTTGTCACCAGCGAGGTCGAAGAATTTCTTTGCGTAGAGCACGCCTGCATAGTCGAACAAGTCATCGCCGGGCTCTCGTTTGGGAGGTTCCGGCTTCGCTGGTGGTTCGGAGTCGCCCGAATCCGCCTCATCTGGAGTTTCGGCTTTAGGATTCGATGGCGCGGTGTTAATGGGATCGACTATTTCTGGCTTAGGCGCTGGCGGAGTTGCCAGATCAGGGGCCTCGCCTTCCGTTGTGCTTTGAGGCCCAGCAGGTTCTGCTGGCCCTGCGGGTTCTGCTCGTCTCACCGGCACACCATCGTCGTCGGCGACCGGCGCATCTTGACCGATCAAAAACAGGACTG
>JAQCER010000722.1 GCA_027618625.1 Verrucomicrobiota bacterium | reverse complement strand
AAACCAAGGCGAATACCTGCTGCAGGGAGCGCCCGAGCCGGTGGGGATTTTTCAAGTTGGTGCTGATGGTATAGCGCCAATGGACGCACCGGGGCAAACGAGGAAGGCGCGTCGACTGCCAGAGCGTCAAGGTTCCAGCCGGATGACGACGCGTGAACTCCCGGTCGAAGAGATCGATTCCAGTGATATCTTTATCAGTTTTTCACATCTCGATGATTTGTCGATCCAACACGATGAACCTGGCTGGATCACGCGACTGCACCGCACTCTTGAAATCCGAATGGGGCAGCTGACGGGGAAGGCGGTAAAGGTGTGGCGCGATCCGAAGCATCACCAGCGCGATGATTTCAATCCAGAGGTAGGAAAACGTCTCCAGCACGCGCGAGCATTCGTTCCGGTGCTGTCACCGCCATTCGTCCGTGCCGTTGGATGTCGGGAAGAAGTGCGAAATTTTTGCATTGCCACTCACGCTGCGGGTGAATTTGAACTCAATGGCAGGCCGCGAATTTTTAAAGTCGTTAAGACACCTGTCGACAATGCCCAGTTCGATCCAGACTTGCGTGATGTGTTCGACAATCTGATGGCGTTCGATTTTTTCGAGCAGGATCAGGGGGGGCATCTCATTGAGTTTGATGAATCGTTCGGTGAAGATTCGCGGCGCAGGTTTTTGCATCGAGTTTATGACCTTGCTCATGAGATCAGTGCGACGTTCGAACCGGTGTCGGGAGATGGTGACGTCATCTCAGGGGGCTTGTCGGTTGGCAAGAAACGGACGGTCTATCTCGCTGAGACGACTGCTGAGCTGACAGATAAGCGCGATCAGGTGCGCCGTGAATTTCTTGAGCGTGGATACCGGGTGCTGCCGGAACATCCTTTGCCAAAAGAAGGTGATGCGCTGCTCAAGCAGGTGAAAAGTGCGATGGCGGAGTCAGATCTGGCGCTGCATCTGCTGGGCAGCCAGTATGGCCGTATCCCTGAAGGCAGCGAGCAATCCGTGGCCGAGATGCAGTGTCGGGCCGAGGCGGAGGGCGATCGTACGATTCCGCGCATCATCTGGGCGCCGGCCAGCGATGACTTCGAAGACGCGAGGCAGCGGGCATTTGTGCGACAAGTCGAGCAGGGGGAAATGGGTTACCGGCAGGTGGAATTCCTGCGCGGCTCCATCGAACAATTGAAGCGACTGGCGATAAAGACCTTGGACCAGCAAGGGTCGGGGGTGATGGCTGGTGGCCGTGCCCTTCGGATACCATCGAACGAGAGTGTCGAGCAGGGCGACGAGAGTGAGGAGAAGGTCATTTATGTCGTCTGCGAGGCCGCCGATGAACAGGCTGTCGAGCCGCTGGAAGACTATCTCTACGAGCAAGGGTTTGAAGTCAAAGTGCCACCTTTTGATGGTGATCCTGCGGCGTTCGCTGCTGTCCACCAAGAGCAACTGACGCTCTGTGATGCAGTGCTGGTTTACTTTGGATCTGCCAGTGCACAGTGGGCGGAGATGAAGCTGATGGATCTGCGGAAGGCTCCCGGCCTGGGACGGCGGGCGCAGTTTCTGGCGCAAGGGGTCTACATCGCGCCTCCCACTTCGCGTCGCAAGGAACGCTTCAGATCCCGCACTGCCATTGTGATGCAGGGCTCGAAGGATGACTTTGATCCGGCCGTGCTTGATCCATTTATTCAGAAAATTCAGGAGAACTCCAAACGTTGAACGAAACTTTCCAGGCGCCAGAAGGTGAAATCTTCAATCCCTTCCCTGGGCTAAGGCCTTTCCGGATGGATGAAGAGTACCTGTTCTTCGGGCGTGAGCAGCAGTGTCAGGAGTTGTTGACGCGGCTGTTACGTCGCCGTTTTCTGGCAGTGCTAGGATCTTCCGGAAGTGGTAAGTCATCGCTGGTGCGTGCAGGACTTTTGCCCATGCTCTATGGCGGAGGGTTGCCTGGAACCGGCTCGCACTGGTGCGTTGCGGTAATGCGGCCGGGTGGTGATCCTCTTGGCAATCTGGCGGAAGCTCTGCTGGGATCGGAGCTGTGGGACGAATTTGCAGAGGACGATGACTCGCTGCCGGATCGGCTGGACCTGGAAACCACCCTGCAGCGCAGTGCATTGGGCCTGCGCGAGGTGGCGAAACTCGCCCGGCTTCCCAAAGGGCACAACCTGCTGGTCGTTGTCGATCAGTTTGAGGAACTGTTTCGCTTCAGTCGTACAGGTGCAACGGAAGAGCAGCGGGATGAAGCGGATGCCTTTGTCAGTCTGTTGATCGAAGGGGCCCGGCAACAGCAGTTTTCAATTTATGTGGTGGTTACCATGCGCTCGGATTTTTTCGGTGATTGCTCCGCTTTCGAGTCGCTGGCGCAAGTGATCAATGACGGCGACTATCTTGTACCAAGATTGACTCGGGATCAGCTGAAAGAAGCAATTGAGGGACCTGTCAGAGTGGGGGGAGCAGAGATGCCACCATCGCTGGTGCAGCGCCTGTTGAATGATGCTGGAGATGATCCGGATCAGTTGCCCATTCTGCAGCATGCGCTCATGCGCACCTGGCATTTCTGGCGTGAGCAAGGGGAAACGGGACAGATTTCCCATGGCCACTACGAGATTATCGGCGGGATGGATGAGGCGCTGTCGCTGCATGCTGACGAGGTGATGGAGTCGCTGCCCACAGATCGACATCGCGAGCTGGCGCGCCGCATGTTCAAGGCGCTGACAGAGCGGGCTATGGACAACCGTGGGATTCGTCGTCCGCACCGGCTTGGAAAGCTGGTCGAGATCACGGGCGGTACCGAAGTCGAAATTGCCACCGTGGTGGATGCGTTTCGGAGGCCCGGTGTCACGTTCCTGATGCCCGGCATGGAGGAAGAGCTTACGGCGGCAACGGTGATCGACATATCTCATGAAAGTTTCATGCGGCACTGGAAGCGCATGGGGCACTGGGTGGATGAGGAGCACAAGTCAGCGAGTATCTACAATCGCCTGCTGCAATCCGCCACTCTGTGGAAGGAAGGGCGTGCCGACCTTTACCATGATCCCGATCTGCAGATCGCTCAGCAGTGGCGTGATCAGACGCATCCGAACGCGGCCTGGGCAGCTCTCTACGGCGGCGGATTTGAGGATGCGATGGACTTTCTT
>JAQCER010000721.1 GCA_027618625.1 Verrucomicrobiota bacterium | reverse complement strand
CGGGGATGGAGCACGCTGCCCCCTACACCACGAACCTCGCCCAGACAACGAAATGTGACACCACGTCAACTTTTCCCTTGCCCCCCCAAAAAACACACCGCATAATCACCCCGGCAGACGGTGGAAAGTACCACTCTGTTCTACTTTCTGCACCCATTTTAAGAAAGGAGGTTATGACCGATGAAATTCGTATTGATTCAGTCCACACTATTTGCGGCGCTACTGGTTCTAGGCACGCACCCCGCCATTGCGTCCTGCTCATTCGATGCAGAGGGCTCTCCGTGGGGCTATCCTGAGGGGGACTGCAATTGGGGAAACGGCACATGTTGCAACTGGTGGTGTGACGACCCCAACCAGAGTCCAGTCCTTCGACGGGGCTGATTGCTTCGACAACATCTAAACCTGTGACTATTGGCTAGAACAGGCTGACGTGTGATGCTGCAACGGATAATCTCCATCAAGAATGTCGGGCGCTTCAGGGACTGTGTCGCCTTAGGTGACGTCACCTTTCGGCGCTACACGTTAATGTTTGCCGAAAACGCCCGAGGGAAGACGACGTTCTGCGCAGTTCTTCGTTCGCTTTTCAAGAACACGCCAGCTCTCATCACTGGCCGGGCGACTCTGGGTAGTGCCGAACCGCCAGAAGTTCAGTTGCTAACGGCGACCGGTACTGTCACCTTTCGCAATGGTGCATGGAATGCAGTCTACCCGGATATAGCCGTCTTCGACGCCACGTACGTCAGTGAGAATGTCTACGCTGGGGATGCTGTCGACACGGAACATCGGCGGAATCTCTACCAAGTCATCATTGGCGCGCAAGGTGTCGCACTGGCCTCTGAGCTTAACGCCTTCGAAGACCAGATCAGGAGCAAGAACAACGAGATCCGTGATAACCGTGCTCTCCTTCAGCGCCACATGACCCAGGGGATGACCGTCGAGGCCTTTACGGCTCTTGCCGAAGATCCGAATATTGATGCCACAATCGCGGCGAAGGAACAGGAACTTCAGGCTGCTCGCCAGTCTATTCAGCTCCAGCAGAAAGCTGGTCTCGCCCATCTGACCATCCCGGTGTTTCCGCCAGGATTCGCGCAATTGCTCGCAAAGACCTTCGACAACGTCGCCGTTGATGCGGAACGCCACGTCAGCGAGCACATCACCCGTCACCACATGGAAGGTCGCGGTGAGACATGGTTGAACGAAGGCCTTCGTTACGTAACTGATGACGCGTGTCCGTTCTGCAATCAGGGACTGACAGGGGTAACCCTCATCCAGGACTTCCGATCGTTCTTCAGCCGCGAGTACCACGCGCTGCGGGACGAAGTGACTGGGCTAAAAGCCCAAGTAGATGCCACGATCGGGGATCGCGTGGCCGCTGGCTTTGAGCAGACGGTCTTGCAGAACGCCAACAGCGCCGGATCGTGGCAGCAATATTGCGACGTGACAGCTCCTACGCTTGCGGAAACAGGCACCATTGGAGATATCACCGGATCGCTTCGCCACGCTGCGCAGGCCCTGCTCGACGTAAAGGCAGGCATGCCGCTGGACGCGGTAGCGCCCGACGAGAGCTTCACGCAATCGCTGAACGCCTTCGAGGAGCTGCGCGCATCCTTCGGGACGTACAACGAGGCAGTTGCAACCGCCAATGCTGTCATCACCGCCAGGAAGCAGCAAGCACAGGCGGCCAATGTGCGGGACGTGGAAGCGGCTCTTGCGAAGTTGAACGCGCAGAAAGCACGCCATTCAGAAGACGTCCGCGAATTGTGCGCTACCGAAGCCCGCTTGCAGGACGAGAAGACCGCCCTCGAAACGGCGAAGGCCACAGCCCGGCGGGATTTGGACACGCATACGCAGCAGGTCATTACGCGATACGGCCAGCGAATCAATTGGTATCTGGAGCGTATCAACGCCAGCTTCCGGATCACCGCACCGGCGCACACCTACCGTGGCGGCCGTCCAAGCACCAGCTACCAGATCGTCATCAATGGCAACGCCGTGGACCTCGGCGATCCACAGTCTCCACTGGACCGGCCCAGCTTCAAGAACACACTCAGCGGAGGCGACAGGAGCACCCTGGCCCTTGCTTTCTTCTTCGCACAACTGGAGCAGGATGCGAATCAGGCCAGCAAAGTTGTCGTCTTTGACGACCCTTTCGCAAGCATGGATGGCTTCAGGCGCAATCACACCGTCCACCAGATCTGCCGGTGCGGGGAGACCTGTGCCCAGGTCATCGTGTTGTCGCATGATCCCGGATTCTTGCATTTGATCTGGGATCGCCTCGCGGCGGCAGATCGCAAGTCTCTTTGGATGGCGCGGATCGGTGAGGAAAATACGACCATCGCGGAATGGGATATTGAGCGGGCTGTTCAAGCCCGCTATCGGGCTGATATTGATACCCTCCAACGCTTTTTCTCGCTAGGAGAAGGCGATCGCATGGACGTGATCCAGAAGCTCCGGCCCGTCCTCGAAGCCTACTGTCGTACGCTCTATCCAACCCAGTTTGGCGAGCAGGAAATGATGGGCAGCATTATCGGCAAGATACGCGATGCCGGGTCGGCCCATCCGCTCTGCACGGTCGTCGAAGATCTGGACGAGCTCAACATTTACTGCCGTCGCTACCATCACGGCGAGAACCCTAACGCCGCAACAGAACCCGTCGATGACGCGGAGCTTCAGGGTTACGTGAGACGGGCGCTTAGGCTCGTCGGCTGCTTACCCTAGCTCCGACTTCCCAGTAGATTTGCGATCAGCTACACGGATGCCCCTTAGCATCCTGCTTCCCCCTCTTTCGTTCCCGTCCGTCCCCCTGCACTCCTGCCGGTTTCTCCGTAATCTTCCGCGTTGGGAAGCGTTCTACGGACGTTCGTACGTGACCTTTCGGGCCTTCAATAGTCCAGTGTATTTGCGTGACATTCTATAGATACCTAGTTTGACCCAAACCCCGTAAACAGTACCAGGATGAAGTTGGGAAACCGGGGGCCGTGGGAGATTTGGGACAGCATCGCAATTCAACCCCGCTTTGGAGCCCGTCCCTATCAGCCCCGCATAAGGGCCCCTCGAATTTTGCTTCAATACATGCTTAGAGATGGATGCTCTTCATCTTGTTCGCACTCACAATTCCAC
>JAQCER010000720.1 GCA_027618625.1 Verrucomicrobiota bacterium | reverse complement strand
GAGGAGTCGAGGCATATGGCACCAAACCCAGCCGAGTCTCACTTCCGATGTTGAAATTTAAGCAACTGAGCGTAATTTCTATAAAATAATGCGAAATTTCCCTTCCAATGAGCCATTAATGGACCATCTTTCGCATCCTTGATTCTCAAATCTCTACGAATTCATGCATCTCAGAATGCCCACACTATCCCTTGCCGCCCTACGCTTTGCAGCGGTCGCCCTTGCGCTCACGCCCAGCATCA
The DNA here is from genome assembly GCA_027618625.1 of Verrucomicrobiota bacterium. Lineage (GTDB taxonomy): Bacteria > Verrucomicrobiota > Verrucomicrobiia > Verrucomicrobiales > DEV007 > JAGROY01. Next base: position 2,879 of record JAQCER010000720.1, on the reverse strand, counting down.
GCGTCGCTGAAATCCACGGACCTATCTGCTCATGGCACGACGACGATCCGACCTCATCCATGACCGTCCAATGGATCGAAAAAGTAAATGCGGACATGGAGGAGAATAAGTGGTTTGAGGACACTGCCGGATTCGGCGACAGCGACAATGATGACGAGACGATGCTGCTGATGCTGGACAAGCATCAGGTTCTGCACATTCGCAAGACGTTCAAAGCTGAAAGTCTTCCTCGCATCGGCCACGATACCTTCATGGGACACTGGCAGGCAGTCGCTGAGTTGCCGGACGGCGGAGGGACGCGGGAATCAAGACTTCGGTTCTTCCAGACGCGAGACGGTGTCACGGCTGAGGTCGAAGTGGACGGCAAGACGATCAAGATCGACAAGGTCGAAATAAAGGACAAGGTGGCGACTTTCCATTTCCCTTTTGAGGCCGAGGGACTCACCGGCACCGTGCACATTGAGATCACCAGGGACGACAAGGCAGAAAACTTTGAGGGCAAGTACACATTCAAAGATGCCCAGGACGCCGAACTTGCTACGGGCAAATTCACTGGGACACGCCCTCCGCAACCTGAGAAGCATCCACTCGTTGGTGGCTGGAAGGTTGCCATCACTCTTCCTGACGGGAAGGTGGAGCAGCTTCCGGCGGTCATCACGAAAGAGGGTGATGGATTCAAAGGCGTATTCCCTGAAAATGACAACCGGACTCTGCAGGGCATCGAATTGAAAGCGGACAAACAGTTCTCGGGCACCTTCGACTACGAGACAAGCGGTCTGAAGGGAATCGTTCACTTGAAAGCCGAACTGAAGGACGATCGACTAGCCGGTGACTGGTCCTTCTCAGTGAACAGCAATGAAGTTGCGAAGGGCAAGTGGGAGGCCAGCAAGAATGTTGAAGATGATGACACCATCCTTGCCCCGTTCGATCTTGAGAAGATCCGCCTTTCCCTGAACATCTACTATGACGATGCGTTTATCGCTTACCTGAACGGCAAGGAAGTCCTGCGCTCGGGAGTCGTGGATCAGGAAGACGGGACCAGGACAATTCAGGGCCACGAGGCTGAGTGGGAAACGTTCGATATCGATGATAAATTCCTGGATCTACTGGTTGAGGGTGACCAGAACGTGCTCGCGATTGAAGGCTGGAACTTGTCCATCAACAGTCCCGATTTCAGCCTTCATCCGGAACTCCAGTTCCGCGTGGGTGACGAAAAGGATCCCCGCACGGTCATTGGCAAGAATGAAACCTGGCAGTTTCTGCTGGGCAAGCCGCAGGAGGATTGGACGACTGCCAGCATCAAGGTCGAGGAACTCGTTCAGCCGCCAAAGAACCTGACTCCTTTCTCAATAAGGTATGCGCGCCGGGGCAGTGACGACTGGAGCACCATCAAGGCGGAACCCCGTCCGTTCGCAGATACCGGACACGTCATTCACATGTCGAAGATCACCGGGCTCAAGCCGGACACTGCCTACCAATTTGTCATCAACTCTGAAATCCCCTACAGTTCTCCTCAAGTTGGAACATCGTTCTTCTTCCGCACCGCACCGGACAAGGTAAGTGCAGACGGCGTGGCTTTCGTCACGGGAGGCGACATGTTCCACAAGCGCAATCTACTGGATGCCATGAATCATCAGGCGGGCATGCAGAATCCGGTTTTTGCCCTCCTCGGCGGCGACCTGGCGTATGCCAATGGTAAGGACTCGTGGCGCTGGTGCGACTGGGTGGACTCGTGGCACAATGAAGCAGTAACACAAGGCGACAATCTGGTGCCAATGGTCGTGGCAATCGGCAATCAGGAGTGCAATGGTGAGATCAAGGATGAGCCTGCCGACAAAGTGAAGGACTACAAACCAACGGAACACGCGAAGTTTTACTACAGCCTGTTCGTGGGAGCGCAGAAGAGGAAGAGCAGCGATTATGTGATCGATTTCGGCGACTACATGAGCATTGTACTGCTCGACTCGAATCACACCCAGACACCAGAAAGCCAAAAAGCCTGGCTGGAGGAGACTCTGAGGGAGCGGCAGTCACGCCCCAACCTTTTTACCTGTCACCACCGCCCGACCTACGGCACGCTGGTAAAAGAAGACGAAAAAGATGTGCGCGAGCACTGGGTGCCTCTGTTCGAAAAGTATGGAGTCGATGTTGCATTCGAAAATGATCATCACGTTTACAAACGAACACTCCCGATCAAAGAGGACAAGATCGACTACACCAATGGCGTCGTTTACATGGGAGATGGGGCCTGGGGTGTCGACGTCAGAAATATCGACTGGAAGGAAATGCAGAAACGAGAATACCTGCACCGCGGCGAGAACTTGAATCACTTGATCAAGGTCACCGTGAAGCCAGGTCTGCAGCTTTACGAAGCATTCCTCAGCGACGGGCGACGCTTCGACAGCTATCCGCGACTCATCGCGAAGTAGCGTTTCAGTTCCACCCGTGGCCGTCTCGCCTCCCCGCGGAGACGCGCCCGGCTCCACTAAAGCACATCTTTCGTGCTGGGAACCCCCTGCACTCTGGGATCGATCCTGGTCGCCTGGTCGGCAGCGCGCGCGAGGCCTTTGAACAAGGACTCCGCCATGTGGTGCGCGTCACGCCCATAGAGGACTTCGTTGTGAACGTTCGCCAGCGCATTCACCGCGAAGGCACGCATGAATTCTTCGACAAGTTGAAAGGCAAAGTCGCGGACGGGCTCGACGTTTTGCGGCATACGATGCTCAAGGTAGGCCCGACCACTGAAGTCGATGACCACGCGACTGAGCGTCTCATCCATAGGCAAGTAGCAACTGCCATAGCGCACGATGCCCCGCTTATCGCCGAGGGCCTCGCGAAATGCCTGCCCCAGCACGATGCCGACGTCTTCGACGGTATGG
>JAQCER010000719.1 GCA_027618625.1 Verrucomicrobiota bacterium | reverse complement strand
CTAGGGCAACGCCCTGGGAACTTGATTCCATTCGCAATCCAGCCTGATGGGCTGCTCCATAGCCTCAACTAATCCTGTAAATAGCTGATATGCTATAATTTACGCACTATCTTTGAGGCTTCGGCTCTAATTAAGAATGTCCGGGTAGAGCATTGCTCCCGTGAATTTTATGCGAGGACATGCCTGGTCTTTGCTCTGGAGAACGGGAAGCGCCTCAATTTCGGGAATCATACGCCGAAGGGATGATGGATCATTGGGCCATGAAAAATGGGCCGCGAAAAGTCTAGCGGGATCTCCGCGCTTGACCTGGGCCGCGAGCTTAATGAATGTGCGGTCTAACCCGATGCCCGATCAATGAACGAAAATTCTGATTCTATCCAGCCTGATTCCCCGGAGACTGCCGGACTAGCCGAACCATCGCAGACCGCTGAAGTGCCCGGCGAAGCAAGTGCCGACGAGGATCTGAAACGTCGGCAGTTTTTGCAGAAAGCGGGAAGTATTCTAGTCGGCGGAGCCATCGTGGCGTGCCCTTTGGGAGTTGGCTTGGTCGCTGTCGCCGATCCGCTGATCAAGAAGACCGCAGGGGGGCTCAAAGTTCGGCTCACGGTACTGGATGCCCTTCCCGCCGATGGGGTGCCGCGCGCGTTTAAAGTGATTGCCGACAAAGTCGATGCCTGGACCACTTACCAAGATGTTCCGCTGGGGATGGTTTACTTGAGGCATACCGTGGATGGCAAGGTCGAAGCCTTTAATGCGAGTTGTCCCCACGCGGGCTGTGCAGTGGAGTACCGCAATGATGAGGCGCAGGGGCAACACTACTATTGTCCGTGTCACGACAGTAGTTTTGAGATGGATGGTAAGATAAACAGCGTTGAGACGCCGGCTCTGCGAGGGCTCGATACGCTCGAAGTCGATGAAGAGAAACTGGGTAGCGGCGAAGTGTGGGTACAGTTTGAAAAGTTCAAAGCTGGAGTGGCTGAGAAGATTGCAGTTTCGTGAACCGCAGCACCACCTCGACCTAATAGACTTTATGAAAGCCCTCTTTAATTGGCTCGAAGACAGAACCGGAGTCGGAAAACTTACTCGCGAGGCCTTGTTCGAGACCGTTCCCGGCGGGGCTCGTTGGCGATACGTCTGGGGTAGCACGCTGACCTTCGCGATCGCGGTGCAATTCATCACAGGCATCATGCTGTGGATGTTCTATGCGCCGAGTGCGACGACTGCTTGGGAGAGTGTTTACCAGATTCAGAACAACGTAACCGGTGGCTGGATTTTGCGTGGAATCCACCACTGGATGTCTCAGATGATGGTGATTTTGTTGGTGCTGCACCTCGCTCAAGTAGTGATCGATAGGGCCTACAAGGCACCGCGAGAATTCAACTTCTGGTTTGGACTAGTTCTGATCAAAATCACGCTGGCTCTGGGACTTACGGGCTATTTGTTACCCTGGGATCAGAAGGGATTCTGGGCGACCGAGGTGGCGACAAATCTTGCAGCAAACGTGCCGCTGATCGGAGACATGCTCAAGCGCCTGATTGTGGGCGGTTCCGATTACGGGCACCACACGCTGACCCGCTTCTTTGCCCTTCACGCTGGGGTACTTCCAGCGGCGATGGTCGGGCTGATCGGGATTCATATTTATCTGTTCCGCAAACACGGCATCACCGAGGCACCACCAAAAACACGGCGCTCCGCCATGGTTTTCTGGTATATCGCGCTGCTTTTTGTGGGTTTGTTCAACTGGCTCATCATCGCGAACTGGCAATACGTTTTGTCGCAGGTTGGGGTGGCTGCCGGAGTAGCGTTTGTCGTTTGTCTCGGAAGAATCGCCTTCCTTCACATCAAGCGGCCACCCAGAGAAGAAGCCGACAGGAAACCGCGTCGAGGCGATGTCTACTTCTGGCCTGATCAGGTTCTCCGCGATGCCATCGCCTGCGCTTTGGTGCTTTTGACCGTGCTGTTCTTCGTCTGGCGATTCCATGGCGCCGAACTGAGTTCGCCTGCTGATCCATCTGAAAATTACTCAGCAGCCCGGCCGGACTGGTACTTCATGGCGCTCTTCTACCTCCTGAAGAAGACGTCGATCATCATGGGTGCTTTTGTCATTCCTGGTGCGGTTGCCGCAATCGTTTTCCTGATGCCGCTGCTCGGTCGCTGGCGCGTTGGGCATTGGCTGAACCTGCTGATCCTCGTTACGGTGATCGTAGCACTCGGTTACGGCACCTTTGCTGCCTTCAAGTCCGACTGGCAGAACGACGAATACAATGCCGCAGTGGCGGCAGCGCATCGCGAGGCCGAGAGGATTCAAGTACTAGCGAAAAGCCCCAAGGGGATTCCACCGGAAGGCGCGCTCACCTTGGTCAGGAACGATCCCTTCATTCAGGGGCCGAAGTTGTTCGCTGCAAAGTGTGCCTCCTGCCATGCTTTTGACGGCAAGGATGGCACGGGCAAGGATCGTAGCGACCCACAAATCGCTTCCGATCTGAAGGGATTCGCCAGCCGCGAGTGGGTGACCGCCATTTTAAATCCAGAGACGTTTGCGGATATCGACCATTTCGGTGGCACACAACTTGTAAAGGAGAGCAAGATGCTCGGTTTTCTCGAGGACAACCTGAGCGATCTCAACGCAGAGGGCCAAGCCGAAGTCGCGAAGATCGTGATGGCCTTGTCCGCCGAGGCGGGCCTGAAGTCTCAGCGGGAGATGGACGCAGCGGATTCCGTGGCCATCGAGGAAGGGAAGCAACTCATGGGCGAGGATGGATTGGCCTGCACGGACTGCCACAAATTTCACGACGAGGGCCGTAAGGGACCGGATCTCACCGGCTACGGCTCGCGCGAGTGGCTGATCCAGTTCATTTTGAATCCAGAACACAACCGTTTTTATGGAGATCGGAATGACAAGATGCCGGTCTTCGGTCCAAAAGTGGACGAAAACGGCGCGGAGATCCGCCCGGCTCAGCTCAGCGACAAAGACGTCGGACTGATTGCAGATTGGCTGAGAGGCGACTGGTACGAGCCTGGCGAGGCGGCCGTTCCCGAAGAGACAGCTGTCCCCGAAGAGGCGACTGTCCCCGAAGAGGTGGCTGTCCCCGAAGAGGCGGCTGTCCCCGAAGAGGCGGCTGTCCCC
>JAQCER010000718.1 GCA_027618625.1 Verrucomicrobiota bacterium | reverse complement strand
CATGGCATTCATATTCCTCTTTGCATCAATAGATTACACGCTCCATCACATTTGAAAACACGCCCTAACACGACACCCAGAACGGTGTCGGAAGGTGTGCCGGTGGCCTTCGCTTCGCCGTGCCAGGCGATTGCGATTCCGGCGTAGGTCAGAATCATCGCGGCAACGACGATGGGCTTTAAATTCGTCTTGAGGAACAACACCGAGCCGATCACGACCAGAGTGGGGTAGGTGTAAAGCACCATCCGCTCAAGTCCGACGGAGATGTACTGGAGGCCGGCAAAGTTGACGATCGATGACAAGTAGTAACCGAGGAATCCCAGCCAGATCAATTTGCAGAATGTGTGTCGATCCATCGCAACCGTTGCCTTGCGCTCGGTCATCCAGAGGGCGATCAGAAAAATCGGCAAGGCCATGACCATCCGCAGGGCAAGCAATGTGAGCGGATCTGCACCAAGCCGGTAGGCAGATTTGATGAACACCCCTTTGGAACAGAAAAACAGGGCGCTTCCGGCGCAGATGACAAAAGTGATCACGCTTGCGAACGGGCGCGGGAAAGCATCCGTGTCTGCATTCGCATGGCGTGGTGAGAGAGCAACGTTTTCGTTTCTCATTGGTGTTGTGTGATGGGTTGTGCGCTCACAACAACGGATCCAGGCACAAAAAAACCCGCTCCGTGTTGGGGGAGCAGGTGTGTGGTCGAGAATTCTCTAAAGGAAAACAAGCTACATGACCGACACTGCTCCGCGCCGAATAATCCAAAGGCCGAGCCAGAGGATGTTCGAGATGAGAGCAGTTTTTCGAGTGTTTGCCATGTGCCGGTGACTATCGTAAGCGAGGACGCGTGCCTTGCAAGTAAGAAAAGCGTCGTCGTTGCGCTACCAAAAACGGCGCGGCATTGGCCAAATGCTGACGAGAGGGTAAGGTGGGTTTACCATTGAGAACCCAAATGAAAGACCACGAAATATTCGGCTTCGATGCCTTCAGCCCTGCCCAGATCGCCGAGAAAGTCGAGAATGTTGGCGTTGCCAAGGCTGCCTTAGGGCTCGTGCCAATGGTGGCCCTGGGGGTGCTCGCTGGCGGATTTATTGGTCTCGGTGCTCTCTACTACACGATTGTCGTATCGGATCCGGTACTGAGTTTTGCCACTGCCCGGGTGCTCGGTGGGGTAGTTTTTTCTTTGGGCCTGATTCTGGTGATCGTCGCCGGTGCCGAGCTGTTTACCGGGAACAATCTGATGGTGATGGCATTCGTCTCCCGGAAAATTTCGCTGCAACTGCTGGTGCGGAACTTTACTGTCGTTTACGTCGCCAACTTCATCGGTGCCTGTGGTCTGGCGCTTCTCGTTTACCTTTCTGGTCATTTGCAAACCGGAGACGGACTGATCGGCAGGAAGGCAATTGCGATCGCTGAGGCCAAGGTGTCGGTCTCATTTGCCGAAGCATTCTTTCGGGGAGTGCTGTGCAACATTCTTGTGTGCCTCGCCGTGTGGATCGCGATGGCGGCCAGAACGGTTTCGGGAAAGGTGCTGGCAGTCATTTTCCCCGTGTCGGCATTCGTAGCTGCAGGTTTCGAGCACTCCGTTGCGAACATGTATTTGATACCCGTGGGGATCTTTGCTGCGAGTGGGTTTGAGACAGCTTCTACAGCAAGCTGGAGCGGGATGCTTTCCAATCTTGTGCCGGTGACATTGGGCAATCTCGCTGGTGGTGCGGGTCTGGTCGGTCTGGTCTACTGGGTGATCTATCATGCAAAGAAACGGGAGTGACATGGTCCAACGGACTCGAAATTCCGTTGCATTTCTCGTTAAGGTCTGCACGCTACAGCCATGAATAAGCCCGAGTTTCTTTCCCGATTTCTCCAGGACGATGGCCGCACGGTAATCGTGCCCATCGACCACGGAACTGCAATTCCAGTGCCTGGACTCGAATCGCCGGCGGATTTGATTGGGCGGCTGAACCCGTTCGCCGACGGATACGTGGTGAATCTCGGGGCAGCGCTCGGCTTGGCCCATGCTCTCGATGGGAAGGGGATCTGCCTGCGGACGGATATTTACAAGCCGGCCCATGGCGACAATCCCAACCACGGAAGCTATCTCGTTTACTCGATTGAAGACGCGCTTGAGGCAGACGCCCATGCCGTGATGAACATGTGCTATCCTCACCATCCGAATGAGGCTCAAATGTTCCGCGAATGCGCGGAGCTGATCAGTCAGAGTCAGATGACGGGAGTGCCCGTGATTCTTGAGTCGCTACCCTTCGGAATCGGTCGGCCCGATGACTACACAGTAGACAATATCCGGTTCGCCGTTCGTGCCGCTGCTGAACTGGGTGCGGACATCGTGAAGACGGCTTACCCGGGAGATCGTGATGGCTTTGAATCGATCGTCAAGGAATCCTACGTTCCGGTGATCGTGCTCGGTGGTGCCGCTACTGACGATGCGGGAATTCTGCGCATGGCGGCCGATGCGATTTCTGCCGGTGCGGCCGGAGTGGCGATCGGCAGAAACGTCTGGCAACACCCGCAGCCCGAACGCATGGCCAAAGCCCTGCATGCGATCGTTCACGAAAACGCCAAGGCAGACATTGCCATCGGGATTTTGGCGAACGGGTAGTGGTGCGGAGAGTGGGACCGGGACTGGGACTGGGACTGGCCACCACGCTTGCGGTCGATCGACTGGTTCTGCCAAGGAAGAATCCGGGAGCCCAACGGGCTGATTCATACCAGCCCAGTGGCAAGCGAAGCGCCGCCCTGGGAGCTCAACGATTATCGTGCCGGCCTGTAGGGCTGATTCATACCCTCCGGGGTCATCTCAGGCGATGGTGTCGATCCCGTACGTAAACGATGCACAATGCCCATGCCTATGATTCAGCCCGACAGGCTGAGGTCTCCGTTGTTCGTATTACCCAGGGCGGCGCTTCGCTCGCCCTGGGCTTCTATGGTTTGAGCTCGTTGGGCTGGTTCGAGTTTTTAGGCTGGTTCGAGGCTTTTTGCGCGTTTGGGCTATTTCGATGCGTGCAGTTGATCTGCTGGTTCAGCAAGGGAAGAATCCCGGCAGCAGCGGTTCAGCCGTTCCGCCCGGGATTGGGAGAAAACGTCATTTCGCTCAACTTTCACTGCACCCGAG
>JAQCER010000717.1 GCA_027618625.1 Verrucomicrobiota bacterium | reverse complement strand
TGTCTACACGAAGCCCGAGCATCGTGGCAACGCTCGATTCGAATCGCCTACCGGTTGAACTCGAAGTCAGTGACATCGGCGTCAGCCCAGCCTCCACGGAAATTGCAATTGCCTCTCTAGACTCCCTTAACCTCTTCGTTTGGGACTGGAATACTGATAAGTTGGAGAAGTTCTATCACAGGGGCGCCGTAATCAGACTAAGCTGGCACCCAAGTGGCACACATGTCGCGGTTGCTTGTGCTGACGGTGCCGCATACATTCATGATCTGTCTGATTCGGGCGAACGGGAATCTGTCAGGCAAGCCGTGCAGGACGGACGGCAAATTCCGGTTGGGGATGGTCAACCCATTGACATCCAGTTTTCTCGGCGGGGTGATCTCCTTTTAATTCTTACTACAAATGGCGAGCTTCGCTGCCAAAACTGGTCTACCGGTGATATCGTCGTTGCCAATACACCGGTTACGTTTGCTAGCAAGATTGCAATTTCCGATCGGGGCGACCTGATCGCGGTCAGCGATCCATCAGCTGATATTTTTTGGCGATTCGATTCTGGTGAAGCATATCGGGAACTCAAGCTGACTCCAGCCAGCACCCGTTCGGACGCCAATCTCGCCCAGCTCGGTAGCGGCCCACTTTTCGCCGTGGTATATGACCATGCGATCTACATCGTGGACATCAACTCCAATCGAGTTGCCGCAAAAACGCGGGTCCCGGATGCAACAAGTGTGGCCTTTGATGGGGGCAGAGATCGCCTGATTGCTAGCAGTATGAACGGTGCGCACCAGTGGCATTGCCCTCTCACGGGCTTAGTAGGCAACCTTCACCTGCAGCAACTCACAAATCTCCCGCTCCCAGATGCGCTGCGTCACATGGCGATCTCGGGTGATGGGAGCACCGTGGCCTTTGGACATACTTCAAAGGTGGTGACTTGTGGGCTGGCGAACGACGACGAATACCGGGTTATCGAAACTGGATCACTGGTTGGAGAATTGCAACTCGATCACACCGGTCGCTGGGTAGCCGGTATACATGTGCCCAGTGGAGAAGGATTCTTAATCGACGGTGAAGCGATCAGGGCTGAACCGGCCAATCTCGGTCTGGCCGAGCACCATGCGTTCCTGGAGCTGGGAGGGCGGAAAACCCTCGTTGTTGCTCGGCCCGACGGAATCCGAGCCATCGCCATCGACGATTTGGATACTCAGCTCTGGAATTGGCAGGCTGACTCTCCCCCGACCGCCCTCTCGGTCAGAGGAGAAAACATTGCGATCGGGCACGCAGACGGTGGATTGACCATGTTGGACTCTATATCGGGGATCCCGATCGTGCGCATTCCTACGTCGGGGAGTCCTATCGCATCACTTGCTCTCGATAGCGTGGGAACGCACCTGTTGGCAATCAACGAGGAGGGGCGGCTGCACACTTGGCATTTGGTGCATGCGCTCGCCGCCGCCCAGCCCCGGGCAGTTCAGACTATCACAAGATACCCCGACGCCGACGCTAGAGCAGGTGTAGTCCCATCCCCGACACTCGTGCATTGGACTAGTGGGTCTTTTACCGAACCTCTCCAGGCCAAGCTCCGAAACCTGATAGCCGCCGATGACAAGGTCGCAGACTCTCCGGCCGATCCGGAGAGGCGTTACCGTCGAGGTCGCGCCTATCACGACCTCGCCCGGATCCGATCCGCGGAGAAAGACTACCAACATTGTTTCAAACTTTTGGACGGCGCAAAACCGGACTATGCTGCTGGGGCGTACTTCTACTGGGCGCGCACATGGATCGACGACCGGCAGCAGGGCTGGAATCCGGCAGAGGCTACGAACTTGATCGCCCGCTCCCTCGCTCTGGATCCAAAGAATGCAGACTCCCTTTTTGTCAGTGCCTTTGCACGGTACTACTGTGGAGACTATGAACCAGCGCTGTTGGACATCAGCCGCTCGATAGAGTTGGATAGGGGCTTCAATTTCCCGATTAAGCTTTATTGTAAAGCAGGATGCCTTTACGCACTCGGGGAACTGGACGAAGCCCAAGACCTCTGTGCGCAGGCTTCCAATCTACTATCCAAGGCAGAGCCCTACGCGGTTCCGTCATTTAATGAGCTTGCAAAGGAGATTGAGATCCTCTGTAATCATCAACGAAGAAGGAGCATCCCGGATTGATTTTGAGAAAGGATATGACTAGCACGAGAGAGGTCGGAATACCTCGAAATTCCGCACGGCGGAGAGGCTCGCCATTTGCGTGGAATCGTGCAGAGATTTATCTGAATACGCCGGGTTCCAGATACGATAATCATGGCGGATGCGGTAATTCTAGTAATCGCCTGAAAGACGAGCGGAACCAGTTCGGCAGCCCTTATCCTGAGAGCTTATTTTCCTACGAATGTGGTCGATCCCATGATTGAAAACTTGAAGCAACAACTGGCGAATTCCCGCCCTTGGGAAGTTGCACTCTGCCCAACGACAAATGGATTTCCACCCGAAATGATCTCCGCCAACGATCCCGAGGCCGAACAGATATTTCGCTGTCTAGTATATTATTGGGAAATTAACGTCCTGTTGGACAAGTGGCAAAAAGATAATAGCGAGTCCCGCCAAGCGGAACTTGTCACTCTGCTTGATCAGAAGCGAGCGCTCGACGCCTCGCTTTTACCGTATGGCGTCTATACTGAGCCTTCGCTGCAAGACGGGCTAATCGAAGACGTCCGCTACACGTCCCCACGGGCATGGAACCCGGAAAAGCGTTATCTTGTGACCAGGCTGATCCCGATTTGAGTATGAATGGAGCGGTGCAGAAACTGATCTTCAAATCAGGCCTTCCACCAGGTGACCTGATCATGCTTACCGCAGCGGTGCGCGATCTTCACAGAATTTACCCCGATCGGTTCCTCACCGATGTTCGCACCCTCTATCCGGAGATTTGGACTAACAACCCGTATTTAACTCCACTGAATGAGGCTGATCCAGATTGCCAGATCATTGAATTTGTCTACCCACTGATCGACATCTGCAACGATAGCCCTGTGCACTACCTAGAAGGATTTTTAGAGTATCTCCGAATCAAGCTCGACATCCCGCTAAAAGTCACTCAGTTCAAAGGCGATATTCATCTGTCTGAGCTGGAGCGAAGCGCGC
>JAQCER010000716.1 GCA_027618625.1 Verrucomicrobiota bacterium | reverse complement strand
GGCAGTCAGGCGCTCACAGAACACCCGCACCGGCAACCGACCGATGAACTCGGCCTCGAATCCAAAGTCGACAAAGTCCTGCGTATTGACATGATGGAACATCTCAGCATCGAGCAATTCCTCCCGTTTTTCTGCACCAAAACCAATGGCTCCCCTCTTGAGGCGCTGGCTGATCACTTTTTCCAATCCGGAAAAGGCACCACTCACAATAAACAAAATGTGCCGGGTATTGATCCGATCACTTTGTGGTGCTTTGCCGCGCTGCAAGTCGAACATTGCCTGCATCTGCCCCTGAATGTCGTTCGCGCTGCGCAGCGACACCTCGGTCTCCTCCATCAGTTTCAAAAGAGCCGTCTGCACTCCACGACCACTGACATCCCGCCCCATCGATGAACCCTGCGTCGCCAGTTTGTCGACTTCGTCGATATAGACGATGCCATACTGCGCGAGCTTGATGTCACCATCTGCTTTCCTGACGAGTTCGCGAACCAAATCGTCGACGTCAGCGCCCACATAACCCGTCTCGCTGAACTTTGTTGCATCAGCTTTTACAAATGGCACGCCGATCAGGTCAGCAATGTGTTTGATCAGGTAAGTTTTGCCCACACCAGTTGGACCGACCACGATCACGTTCTGCTTCGAGTATTCGATCGCTGCCGCCCGCTCTGGATCTTCCCGCTCCAGACGGCAAAGACTCCTCGCGTGATTGTAGTGATCGCACACAGCGATCGACAGCACCTTTTTTGCCTCATCCTGCCGAATTACGAAGCGATCGAGATAGGCTTTGATCTCTCTGGGGCGGTAGTTGAACTCGAGGATATCGCCATCGAAAGAAGCGCCCGGCTCATTGGTGTCCGCAGGAGCCTCGGCACTCACCTTTTCGTTCCCCGTTGGCGGGGCCGGGAATCCAGGCATCACCGTAAAAGCGCCGCCGTTCCCAAAGTTTGCCTTAAAGAATTCGCTCAGACGCCTGGTGATCTCCTCTGGATCGGGTGTTCCCGGAGGAGGAGGCGGCGGAGGTGGTTTCGGATCGTCCTTATCACTCATAGTGGAATGGTGCAACTATGGGCAGAATCAGTGCGCTGTCATGCGGTTTACGAGATTGAACATTCCGCAGTAACACGGTGTCCCATGCTCGATGGCAGACCGTTCCCGAACTCGAAACTGGATCCGAAGGACCATCGCAGTGGCATTGATCGTGTTCGGCAGCTATGCGCTGCTGGCACCCGGACTGGCGGCAACCTGGTTCGTAATTACCGACCACGGTACCGGCGCAAATGAGCCATCCCGCTTCGCCATACATTTTCATCGAAAATTCGCCGCCCACTATGCTGACTATGCCCGGGAGCGAATCGTCTCGGGTAAAGCAGCAACTCATTCGACCTTCGAAATCGCGGCGACCGAATGGCCACTGTTCGGTTCTGTGTTTTTCCTCTGGGCTACCGAGCAACTCCAGACCGACTTCGATGAAAACCCAGAGTGGTTTTCTGAGGAGCCCAAAGTCTACGCGCGTGACGCCATCGAAGCGGCCACCGATCTGGTTCTGGATCCGGCGCATGCAAAGTGGGTGCGAGATCATTGGAAAGACGACTACCTCACACGCGAGAATTGCTTCTATCGCATGCTGATCATGTCCGCTACTACAGCACATTTTCGACTCACCGGTGATCCCAAACACAACGCCGTGCTTCGTCAGCAAGTCGACTCGATGAAGGCGGAACTACTGGCGACCAGTACCGGCCTGATCAACGATTACCCCGGCCAGTGCTATCCAGGCGATGTTGTCGCCGCCGTGGTCGCGATCCTGCGTGGAGACGATATTCTCGGCACGCCAGACTCTGACTTTGCCACAAAAATGGGTGAAAAAATCTTCCGCCCAGGTCAAGTGAGCCGCTTTGGTCTACCTCCCTATGCTGCCAATGCATCCTCTGGAATTTCGCTCGACCAGTCGCGGGGCTGCGGCAACTCTTACTTTACCACATTCGCCCCATTGGCATGGCCTGCAGGAGCGCCGGATTGGTTCCAAAGTTACCTCGACGGGTTCTGGCAGCAGGACTGGTTCGGCGCAGGATTCAGGGAATTCCCACGACAGGCCGGGAATGCCAGTTACTTCGATGTCGACTCTGGCCCCGTGCTCTGGGGATGGGGAGCTTCAGCCACGAGCTTCGGCATCGGCGCAGCTCGCAGCAATGGCCACTTCGCCCACGCCCGCGCGATGGCTTCGCAAGTCATCGCCGCGACGTGGCCCATGCCCAATGGCGAATTCCTCATTCCCAAGTTCGCGTTCGACAGTAAGAACGCCCCCTACCTCGGTCAGGCAGGCATACTCTTTCAGCTCACCCGCCGCCCCTACCCCGGCTGCAAAATCGACGACTCACAGATCCCCATCCCTGCATCCACTTGGCTCGCCCTCAGCATCTATTTTGTCCTGGGTGCTCCCCTCGTCTGGGTCGGAACAAGAAATCTGCGGCGGTGACAGCCAGGTCAGTAAAGCTGTCCCATCTCCAGTCTTCAAGCCCGGAAGATGCACCCGGCAATCTCAGATCCGGTTTGCGGCGATCCCACCTCCCGAGAACCTACCATACGTGATTCGGTCACTCGTAATTGTGGCGCGATCACACAAACAGGCGTGACAGCTGACCAATTTGAGACAGGATAGAGCGATGAAGATTGCACTTGCCCAAATCGATGTGACCCCGGGTGATCCGGTGGGAAATCTTTCCCGACTGGCGGCAGCCCACACGGAGGCTTCGAATGGTGGTGCCGATGTGGTGATCATCCCAGAAATGAGTGACACCGGCTATGACTTGTCGCTGGTGCGTGCAAGCGCTGGCAAAGTGAGGGATGAAGTGGTGGCACTTTCGGGAGAGGGATGCGACCTACTCGCGGGACTCGCCGACGTTCGTGGTGAGCAGGTTTACAACACCCTCACCTATGCCTCAGACGGCGAGGAACGTGCCCTTTATCGAAAGCGCCACCTTATCGGACTCTTTGGCGAACCGGCCGTGATCACTCAAGGAACGGAAGCCGTGACGATCGACATCGGCGGTCTCAATTGGGGGCTCATGATCTGCTACGACCTGCGCTTCCCCGAGCAGGCACGTGATCTGGTTCTCTCGCATGGTGCTGAA
>JAQCER010000715.1 GCA_027618625.1 Verrucomicrobiota bacterium | reverse complement strand
AAAAAGCCCGGGCAGAAGCACTTTCCCCGCACCATCCAGCACCAGAGCATCCGGAATCTCGCCAATGTCCGCACCGATCCGGGTAATCACTCCGTCTTCAACGGCGATGTCTGCAATTTGCAATTTTGACGAATCAGCCGACGCGATTCCCGCGCCACGGACAACGATCGCTCGCGGTGATGCCTCCGATTCGATCATGCTGCACCTCCCGTTCCCGTCTCAGGCTTGAGCCAGTAGAGCACTGCCATGCGAGTGGCCACACCATTTTCCACCTGCTGATTGATGAGGCAACGCTCGTAATTCATGACTTCATCGACCAGTTCCACCCCCCGATTCACCGGGCCGGGGTGCATGATAAAAATGCCATCCGCTGCAATGCGCTTCAGCCGCTCACTGGTCACGCCAAAGTAGCGGTGATACTCGCGCAAACTTGGGAAAAACTGTGCCTCCTGCCGCTCGAGCTGAATTCGCAGCAGATAGATCACGTCCGGCTTCCACGCGAGTGCGTCATCAAACGAACAGAATGTCTTCAGGTAATCCGGGCGCGTCCTTGGAATCAATGGCCCAGGCCCTAACACTCCCACCTGCACATCCAATTTCTCCAGAATCTCGCTGGTCGACCGCGCTACCCGTGAATGCAGCAAATCACCGACGATAAGCACTTTTTTTCCCGTGGATTCCGGAATCACCTCGCGCAGTGTGTAGGCATCCAGCAGAGCCTGTGTAGGATGTGCATGGTAGCCATCACCAGCATTCAGCACCGACGCCTTGGAATGGCGCGCAATCAAATTCGGCACACCGGACTGAGAATGGCGGACAATGATGTAGTCCACGCGCATCGCCTGCAGGGTATCGATGGTGTCCAGAATCGATTCGCCCTTGACGACTGACGAGGTGGACACGGCAAAGTTCGTCACATCCGCCGACAGGCGTTTGGCCGCGATCTCAAATGACGATCGCGTGCGCGTCGATGGCTCGTAGAATAAGTTGAGCACGCTCTTGCCCTGGAGTGATGGCACCTTCTTGACCGAACGCCTTAGCAACTCTTTGAACGGCTGCGCCGTTTTGAGCAGAAATTCGATCTCATCCCGCGTCAGGGATCCGATATCGAGCAGATCCTTGTGGCCAGTCACTTTGCCGCCTCCTTTCGATCACTAAGATAGAGACCATCTTCGCCGTCCGTTTCGCTGAACTTCAGCTTCACATAGTCAGTGGGTCTTGTTTCGCGGATGAGGCCCCTGTAGTCGGGCTGAATCGGTAGCTCACGATTCCCCCGATCGACCAAAACCGCGAGTTCAATCCGGGCGGGCCGTCCGAAGTCCATCAGGCAATCAATGGCCGAGCGAATCGTGCGGCCAGTGAAAATGACGTCGTCGAAGAGGATGACGTTGGCTCCTGCAAGATCAAAGGGAATGTCAGTGGACTCGATGACCGGCAAATCCTTGAGCTGATCGAGATCATCGCGATGGAACGAGATATCGAGCGTGCCCATTTGCACCCATTGGGAGGCTGCGCCTTCGCTGCTCAATACCGCTGCCACTCGATTTGCCAGTACCACTCCGCGGGTGTGGATACCGACGAAAACAACCTCAAGCGTCGGATGGCGTTCGAGTATTTGAAATGCGAGCCTACGGACGGTGTTGGTCACGTCCTGCGCGGTCAGCAATTGTTCTGTCGAGGGCAGTTTCTCAGCCATCGTGCTGGTACTGGCGGATATTTTCCACGTCGTCCACTCTAAAAAACACCTTGCCGACCTCCAAAGCGGAGGCGCGATCCCGTGCTTTTCGCTGTATTTCGATCATCAGTTGCCCAGAGGCTAGCGCGGCCAGAGCAGGAACGCAACTCTGGGCTATTACGCGTCCAGAGGCAGTCGCCAACATTTGCCTTTTTCTCCCGACACTTTATCCTAATCCTCTTCGTCAACATCCGAATCTGAAACTCGCCTGATGATCCGCCCCTATCAACCAACCGATCTTGAGGAACTGAAGCGCATCACTGCGCTTTGCTTTCCAAACGTTTCGATCGATCGCAATATCGAGGAAAAGCTGGGACTGATCGGCGGCCACGACTGGATGTGGCGCAAGCTGCGGCACATCGACAATGATGTTGCTGGGGACAACGCCCGGCACGTCTTCGTCTGGGAGACTGATTACCATGAGGTCGCCGGCTACATCACCGGCCGCACTGACATCGACAGCAAGATCGGCTGGATTCCAAATTTGGCTGTTGCCCCGGATCATCAGGGCAGTGGGATCGGGCGACAATTGATCGACCACCTGCTACAGCACTTCCGCGACGAAGGGATGGAATGCGCCAAGATCGAGACGCTGGCGCAGAACGCGATAGGCTCGACATTTTACCCGAGTATGGGATTCCAGGAGGTCGCACGACAGGTTCACTATGTCATGCGATTGGACTAGATTAGGCAATTTAGTCGACTCTGTGGCCAATTAGGATTAGGACTGGGATTAGGATTAAGACTGGGGTTGGGATTGGAATCAGGAGCAGTCGCGCCTGCCTTTACGCTTTTACCACTGACGTCGAGGCGATTCGATCGTGGAGGCACTTCTTGTCGGCGCCGAAGATGGACAGAATATTGATGATGGAGAAGAGCCCACCGAGAATTGGCACGGCCTTGATCAACCCCGGCTCCAGTGCCCGCAGCAGCACCGCATGCACGAATTTGGCAGGAGCCATCGATGGGTCCCGGGCAATGCGAATTCCCAAAAAGATTTTCCATAGAGTCTGCCCCTTTGAGCAGAGAAGTACCAGTTGCATGATCCCCAGGCCGATGGTGACAATGCCGACTACGATACTAAACCGGATGAGTTGCTGGCCCTCTTCGTCGGTAAGCTCCCCGCGATGGAAGCGATCCCTGATCGACAGGGCTCCGCTTGCGTCGACAGGCTTCAGCTCCCAGCTCTTTTGCCCCTGCTCATTCTCGATGGCGACGAGTTCCTGAGTGCCATCGCTACCTCCACGATGGGCCATATCCAGAAGTGATAGACCACTGGGGAAAAAACAGGCACTCAGTAGCCAGACCGCCAGGACGTAAAGCCCACTGTCTGTGAACGCTGCCAGCAGGCGGGAGCCGCGAGACGCCAGCTCGCGCTCCTTCGAAAACGATCTCCC
>JAQCER010000714.1 GCA_027618625.1 Verrucomicrobiota bacterium | reverse complement strand
AACGGCATGTGGATGCATAGGGCATGCACCATGAACATTAGCATTAGCCGGTTGGTCGCCTGACGCCGTTCATCAATCTCTTTGGGACGCACTGTGCGGCATCCTTTGCAAGATGCGCAGCGGCCCTGAATGGAGCAGAATGAACCGATCGGCAAGTGTCCGTTTTATGGTGCTCGCTATGGTTTGTCTGGCGGGAGCAGTCGCATTTCCTTTGGAGGGCGACAGCGTTATAGAACAACCGAGGCAAAATGCAGCGCATCCTCCAAGAGTTGCAAATCAGGAGCACGTCCAATTTTGATTTCTTGGAGCTTTTCTCAGAGTGGAGACAGGCATAGTATCGGAGAATGATTCGACGACTCAGTGTCCTTACGGTTCTGGCGGTGGCTGGGACGATTGTTCCACTGTCCCTTGCTCAAGACGTTGGGCAGGGTGGCTTGCAAATGCTGGTGCCCGGTTTCGAGGTGGTGCAGCTGCCGTTGAAGTTGCCGAATATCAACAACGTCATCTATCGCCCGGACGGCAAGCTGATCGCCGGGGCTTATGACGGGAACCTTTATCTCATCAGTGACTCTGATGGCGATGGGATTGAAGACACGGCAAAGTTGTGGTGGGACAGTAAGGGGAAAACCCTTGGCCCATTGGGGATCGCGCTGACGCCTCCTGGTTTTGCCCATGGCGACGGGGTGATTGTTCCTTCGAAAGGGAAGCTCTCGCTGATCACGGATGACGATGGCGATGATGTCGCGGACAGGGAGCGGATCATCGCGGAGGGCTGGCCAGAGGGGCGGCAGGCGGTGGATGCGGCGGCGGTAGCGGTCGACCCAGAGGATCACTTCATTTATTTTGGGCTTGGGACGGCGCTCTACAACAATGCCTATCTTCTTGATGAAAATGGTAAGGCGCACTTCGACGTGAATGGCGAACTGGGAACCATCCAGCGCATCAGTCCAGATCTGAAATCAAGAGAGGCGGTCTGCACGGGGATCAGGTTTTCCTGCGCCCTGCGCTTTAACGAGCACGGTGACTTGTTTGCCACCGATCAGGAAGGAGCAACGTGGTTGCCCAATGGGAATCCATTTGATGAGTTGCTGCATATTCGGAAGGGGCGGCACTATGGGTTTCCGCCCATGAATCCGCAGCACCTGCCGGGACTGATCGATGAACCGAGTGAGGTCGACTACAAGCCGCAACACCAATCGACTTGCGGACTGAACTTCAATGTCCCGGTAAGTGAAGGCGGCCCAATTTTTGGCCCGGAATTCTGGCGCAACGATGCTCTGGTGATCGGTGAATCGCGCGGGAAGCTCTGGCGAACCAAGCTGGTGAAGCGTCCGGAAGGGTATCTGTCGCAGACGCAATTGGTCGCCTGTTTCAACCGGCTTACGATCGATGGCTGCGTCAGTCCCGATGGAAGTTTTGTGATCTGCACGCACTCAGGTGATCCCGACTGGGGAACTGGTCCGAGCGGGGAGGGGCACCTCTACAAAATTCGTTACAACGGGAGGGAACTGCCGCAGCCGGTGCTGGCATGGGCACAGGATGCTGGTGAGTTTCGGGTAGCTTTTGATCGACCGCTCGATCCTGAGTATTTGAAAAAGCTGAATACCGCCGGTGCGGTCATGATCGAGTATGGCGATTATGTTAGTGCAGGAGATCGGCTGGAGACGATGCGGCCGGGTTATGAAGTGGTGACGACACAGATGGCAACTGAGCGTTACAATTCACATGTGCATGAGGTGCAGGTGACGCCAGACCGCCGGACGCTCGTGATTCTTGCGGATGGGCAAGCCGCGCCGACACGTTATTCGATTCAATTGCCGGGCATTCGTGATGGGGAATCGATTGATGTAGGGTGCGAGACTTCGGGAGTGTATGTTCAGCGCTTTGAGTCTGGAGAGAATCTATGGAGTGGATGGCTTCCGACCTTCGATCTGCAGGCAGCACAGCAAATGACGGTAGGTAGCGCAGAGCACGATCGCCTGTGGCAAATGATGGAGAAGGGTGGCTCTCTGGTGATGAAAGCGAAGGTTGATTTGCGCAGGATGCTGAGGCCACTGGTTCAGCCTGGAGCCAGCATCGATTTTGAATATCCGCCGGAGAAAGTCACGGTTACGGCAGCGTCGCCGGATTTTTCGTTCAAGGCATTGTTTGCGGGATCGGATTTTCTGGATTCGTCGAAAGGTCATACTGCGAACACTCTCAGCATCGATCTTGATGCTGAGATGGTTGATTTTACGGTGGTGGCTGAGGTGCCAGCAGGTCGTGTCCCGAGCTTTGCAGTGAACTGGCACACTAACGAAGATCCCCGACAGCGAGTGCTGCCGCTGACGCGAATGGTTTCCCATTGGGCCAGACCTGGAAGCACGCCTGATAAATTAGTTGCGCGAGCACAGCCGCAGATTCAGGTGATGGATGGATCGACTGGAAACTTACTGGTGACTCGAGAGCCCAGTTGGGTGAAAGGCCGTGAGGTATTCTCAAGTGAGCGGGCCCAATGTGCGAAGTGCCATCAGCCGGATGGCAAAGGCTATCAAGTGGGGCCGGATCTGGGTAACCTCATACATCGTGATTTGAGTTCCATCACGCGTGACATTCAGAATCCGAGCGCGGCGATTCATCCGGATTTCGTTACTTATCAGGTGAAAATGAAGGACGGCACCGAGCACATCGGGACGCTGCAGACGATTGATGGAATGACGGTGCTGGGCACGGCGGCGGGACTTGGTGTGCCGCTGGTCACTGAGAATGTCATATCGACCGAGCCGTTACCGGTGTCGATCATGCCGCCCGGTTTGGACAAAGTGTTAGGGGAGGCGGATTTCAAGCATCTTCTCAAGTTCCTCATGAATCCAGGACTCGATCCAGCGCCACTGGAACGGGATGATGCACCGGCTCCGCGTTCGCTTGCTGATCTTGATGCAGTGTTAGGTGCTCAGGCTGATGAAGAGAAAGCTGCCGCAGAGGTCAAGCCGCTGCGCATCCTGTTGTGCACGGGCCCGAAAGACCATGGGCCAGGCGAGCACGATTATCCGCTGTTTCGAGATCGCTGGTCGAAACTTCTGCCGCTTGCTGAGAATGTTTCGATCGATCTGGCGGATCCGTGGCCAAGTAGAGAGCAGTTTGAGAACGCGGATG
>JAQCER010000713.1 GCA_027618625.1 Verrucomicrobiota bacterium | reverse complement strand
GGGTTCGCCCGATACCAGCCTCATCTATCTGGCCCTGACACGCCCCAAGAGACACCCGCAAGTGATGCCAGGTGATGGATGGGGCATCGCGGAATCTCAATTGAAAGCCATCCGCATCTGGATTGAATCTGGCGCTGTCTGGCCAGAAGGTAAGGACGGCTCCATCCACCGAAAAGCCTACAAAGTCGAAATGGACGATTACCTTTGAGGCATAGTCGTCGGATTTCTTTCCCCCTCCAAACAAGCAATACTCAAACCTGCGATTACCATGAAAAACTTGAAGCGCATCCTGGTCGGCATCGATTACTCAGACTGTAGTGAGAACGCACTCTGCGAGGCCGCACGCCTGGCAAATCAAAGTGATGGCAAACTCATTTGTCTGCACGTGTTCGACGACGAAGTTCTGGAGGAATTCCAACGTTACGAGAGCTTCGATCGCCCGGCAGTGATCGAAGAAGCGCAGCGTCGCCTGGAAACGTTCGTCGCAGATAAACTGGGTGCCGGCCATGACATCGAATGCGTCGTTCGCGTTGGCCATCCCTTTAAGGAACTCCTGCACGGCGTCAGCGACTGGAAGGCAGACCTTCTTGTGCTCGGCTCACGAGGATTCAATCAGAGAGACGAACGCCGCACGGGAGTCTTTGCCAGCCGTTGCATTCGCAAGGCACCCGTAGCGGTGATGCTCGTTCGCAAGCACCAACGGGATCCATTCACCCGGGTGGTTGCCTGCGTGGATTTTTCCGCCACGTCGGATCGCGCGATCGTGCACGCTCTGGAAATTGCCGAGCAAAGCGGCAGCAAACTGGAGCTGCTCCACGTCTTCATGTCACCGCTGATGATTGCGTCCGATGCCTACGGCTTCGGCCCCACTCTCCCGCCTATCGATACAGCAGAGACGAAGCGGATTCTCGAAGATCGACTCAACTCACTGGCGGACAGGCTGGGTGCAGATTTTCCAAAAGTCGAGATCACCACGCAAGTGCAGGAAGGAGCCAGCATTGCCAGGACGATCGTCGAGCGTCTCGAAGAGTGCGGAGCGGACCTGGTCGTTTTAGGCACCCGTGGTCGCACCGGATTGAAGAGCCTGCTCATGGGCACCACGGCGGAAAAGCTCATTCATGAAACGCCGTGCTCCGCCCTTGCCATCAAACCAGAGGGCTTCCACTACGAAGTCGATTGATTGATACCTCGATACTTCAGTCGACCTGGCAGTAGTGCCTATTGCCAGAACGCGGCCTATTGCCAGAACGCGGCCTATTGCCAGACCCGGCCTATTGCCAGAACCCGGCAGGCAGTCGCGAAAGGCAAATCGCCACTACGCCTGATACGGAAACCACCGCGCCAATGATCACCTGCGGGGGAGTCTTCTCCTTTTCGAACGCACGGGCGAGCATCATCACCAGCAGTGGACTGGTGGCGGTGATTGCCAGGACGATTGCGCTCTTCTGCGATTGCAGAGCCCATTGAAAACAGCTGACACCCAGAACCGGCCCGGTGAGCGCGGCACCCAGAAGCCAGAAGGGAAAAAACTTATTCGCTGGCCGACGCTTCACCGCGTCACTGAGCCGCGCGGGTCGGGGGGCTGACGCGTTTTTTTCCTGGCTCCCCGCATTCTCAGGCATCACTCGCTTCAATCGCGAAGCGCCCCACTGGTAAGAGACATAGCAGATCAGGGCGATGACGAGTCCACCTAACGTTCGCACAAGCGCCTGGTTCAATCCGCCGCCGATACCGTGCATCGCCACGCCTGAAGCGGTGGCCACACTGTCGGCATAGCGACTGACGACCGCACCAAGCCCCTGCCCCATACCAGCGACGATGGCGAAGCAGATACCGGCAAAGATCATCCCGGATTCCACGTGGGGCGGTCGCTGCTTGTCGGGCTTCAATGCCAGCACCAGTCCCGAGACAATTACGGCGATGCAGCCAATCTCCGGCAGTGACACCCTTTCTCCCAGCCACAGAAACTCCCCCACCGCCCCGAATACCGGGGCCAGACACAGGTTCAACAAGATCGTGAGGCGCGCACCGATCCGGTAGTAGGCGAGGAAAAGTGCGACATCGCCAATTCCGAACCCGATCATTCCACTCAGAAAGAGCCAGCCGAACACTCCGTGGTGGGTAGGAAATTGCTCACGGAAAAACGCTCCGCTGAGCAGCGCCAGACATGCCACCGCAAGCACCAGGCGCCAGAAATTTGCCACGATCCCGCCCAGCATTCGCGACAGGCGCTGCCCGAAGATCGCCGAACAGGCGAACAGGAAAGTGGCAAGGATCGCCCCCGTCATAAGGACACCTCGATCACTTGTGGAAAAGGAGTAGCAAACTTCATGAAATCGCGGAAACTGCCCGGACTCAAGCTGCATGCTCCTTCAAAGTCAACGCTGCGCAGCTGACAGGACTCTTATAACGCCCATGGCAGAAACACCCTTGACCCCCGAAACGTCTGAGCCCGTTGTCTGGCTCAACGGCCAACTGTCCGCAGCAAGCGAGGCTTACATATCCCCGTTCGATCACGGCCTGCTCACCGGAGATGGCGTTTTCGAAACCCTCTGCGTCTACGGCGGCAAACCCTTCGCCGAGACTCGCCACTACCAACGCCTGCTCCACTCAGCGGCAGCGCTGGGACTTGCGGTTCCCACACAGGACGTTTTGAGCAAAGCGATGGCCGCTGTCGTCGAAGCAAATGGCTTCAAGGATGCCCGCATTCGCATCACGCTCACTGGCGGAGTCGGCCCACTGGGCTCCGATAAAGCCGCAACTCCAGATCTCGCACTGGTAGCAGCGTCGTCACTACCAAACCACGCAGCCACCGCATCGATCGTCACCGTTCCTTATGTCCGAAACGAGCGGGGTGCCCTCGTCGGTATCAAGTCGACCTCCTACGGCGAGAACGTGGCGGCTCTGGCCTACGCTCGTAAACACGGCGGAAACGAGGCGATTTTCGCGAATAGTGCCGGGAATCTATGCGAAGGAACGGGCAGCAATATTTTCCTTGTTCTGGATGGAAATCTGATCACCCCTACCTTGGCCAGCGGTTGCCTCGCCGGGATCACCCGGGCCATTGTGCTCGATCTCTGCCAGCGGGATGGCATCCCCGTCGAAGAAGTTGACGTTGCCATCGCCGACCTGAAAAG
>JAQCER010000712.1 GCA_027618625.1 Verrucomicrobiota bacterium | reverse complement strand
CGGGCGCGGTTCTACGTTGAATCCCGACAGCAGTGACCCGACTTACCAGCACGCCGACACCATCCGTTCGCGCGGCATCTTTGCCGAAGTAGCGTGCGCGTTCTGGAAAGAGGAACCGAGCATGCGCGAAGTCCTGCACATGCTCGACTCCGAGGACGTCTACGTGGTTCCCAATTTCATCAGCGAAGGCTACTTCACCCGTGAAGTCATCCTCCGGGAGCTGCAGCTGGATGGGCCGGTGACGCAGCGGGACGGCAAGGTCATCCGCTACTGCGATCCCGTCGGCATTCATCCATCAATGACCCGCCTCCTGCTCAATCGTGCGGATGAAGTCGCGCCTGACGCTCCACGTTCTCAGTCGACCCTTATCGTCGTTGGGCACGGCACGACGTTGAATGAGCAGTCGACAAAGGCGATTAAAGACCAAGTCGCAATGATTCAGAAGCAGGCGGAAGGATTTGCCCAAGTGATCGATACTTACATGGAGGAACCGCCACTCATCTCCGACTGGCACACGCTGAGCACCCAGCCCAATGTCATCGTTGTGCCGTTTTTCATCGCTGACGGGTTGCATAGCTATCAGGACATCCCCGTCATGCTCGGCCTGGAACAGGAACCGACGGAAGCAGCCAGTGCACGTGCGATTTTCCGGCAGAATCCGAACCATCTGCACGGCAAAGCGCTCTACTACAGCAGCGCCATCGGTACGGAGCCCATGCTGGCGGATGTGATCCTTGATCAAGTGGCTGCTTTCGACGAAGTGTACAGTGCGTATGATGGTGCCGCGAACTCCTCACGGTGAAATTTTGCCCTTCCTCGTCCGCCATGCCTGCATCGATCCTTGAGTCCCTTTCCGCCTGGCTGACAGCTGAAACTGTGCGCAGTATCGGCGAAGTCCACATCTGGAGCACCACATCCGGCTATCGCCTCTGCCACAGGGCTGACCTGGACCAGTTTGGCCCTGAATCGGGTTCTAACATTCCTCCCACCCACACCCTCCCAACTGATGCCCGGCAAATCGCCAAGCTCGATGCGGAGCAGAAATTTCGCCCGCTCAAGTCGGCACCCAGCCTCGCAAGCGGCTGGCTGCTGGAGCTGCCGAACATCGCAGCGGTGCGCGAAGCACTCGATTACTTTTGTCCGGCAGCCATCGCTCTCTGGCTACGCCTGGAGCAGGGAAAAATCGTGCCCACCCACCTGCGGGAAACGCTCAATCGCCAGACGGGCATGTACCGCGTGACTGGCCTGATCCGCGATGAAGAAGCGGTAGCGCTGGTGCAGAAAGCTTGCGCGCCGGAAAACTGCATGCGCAGAATTCTCTGGGATGTCTCTGCCGAGTTACCCCTGAAACTCGTGGGTGAAAAGCGGTATGAGCACCCCGCCAGTCAAACCAGTGGATTGCCCGAAAATGTCCCCTTGCTGTGCTGCGAAGCGTGTAACCTCCTCGTCGCCGCAGCACGCGAAGTCGTAAAGAAGCGCATGGCAAGCGAAAACGCTACTCCGTAGCTTTACTGGCCCAACGGGCTGCGTCATTGGCTGCGCATGACGGTCGATTCCAATCCCGACTGGGACTGCTCGGAGCCGACCACTGGAAGGTCGTTGTTCTGCCAGTAGTTCGTTGAATTGACTGGTTTGCAGAAGCCTATGCCTATGAAGCAGCCCTTCAGGCTGGGGCGCTCATAGGATCAAGCTCCCAGGACGTTGCCCAGGGCTGTTATGATAGGGACCGTTGGGCTCGGCCTTCGAACAAAGCCCTCCCGACCCGCCTCTCATAATCATCCCATCAGGCAGCGGTCACACCAATGGCGCAGCACCGGGGATGCTCTTCGCCTCAAGACACAGGGAACATTTGCGACATTTTGCGACGATCGCATTGCTTTTCCGCTTTCCTTCAGGCCACAGAAGCCGTTGACTGCGAAAGCACTTTATGGCGTTTTTCCCTGATTCAGCACTGGCATATCTTACCCGGGCACATGCCCAGGGGCGACTGGCGCATGCCTACCTGATTACGAGCCTTGAGAGTTCTGTCCGGGAAAATTTTGCCATACGCCTGTTACAGACGGTGAATAAGAGTGATCGCGAGACCCTCGAAGACTTCCAGAACGAAGGTGTCCGCCTGGTCTCCCCTCAGTCAAAATCGCGCGCGATCACTGTCGACCAAATGCGCGAATTGGAACGCTCACTTTACCTGGGCGGAGTCGATCGCGGCAAGGTAAAGGCTGGGGTTGTGATCGATGCCGATCGCATGGCCACCGCAGCGGTGAATTCGTTTCTGAAAACGCTGGAGGAGCCACCGGACGGTTGCCTTTTGCTGCTGCTCACGCGCTTTCCCGAGCAACTGCTCGATACCGTGCGATCCCGTTGCATCAGTGTGGCGCTCGCTCCGGAACCCGGCACAACGAGGCAGTTCACCACGGCACAACGTGGATTGCTCGAAGCGCTGGCGGCACATTTTTCCGGTGAGTTGACGATCGGCCGTGCGCTGTCGCTCATGAAGCAATTCTCCGCACTGCTGGCAGCCGTTAAATCAGAAATCTCCGATGAGATGGAGAACGAGGCCAAGGCGGAGATCTTGCGCTACAAACAGACAACGGAAGGCGATTGGCTCAAAAACCGGGAAGCCCACTTTAAGGCACTCACTGAGGCCCGCTATCTGCAGCAACGCGACCAATTGCTCGAAATCCTTCTGCTATGGCTCGGCGACATGCTGCGCTTACAGGCAGGGTGGCCAAAGATCGACTTAATAGACTACCGGTCGGCACTGACAGCCGCAGCGCAGCGCATCTCCTCCAGCGAACTTCACAACCGCCTGCAGGCAACAGATGCTCTCCGCGAGAACCTGCGAACCAATGTTAACGAAGCGCTGGCGCTTGAAGTGGCATTCCTCAACGCATTCGGTCCACAGCAGGCCGATTAATTGAAGCGGCAGAGGGCTACCGCACTCCACATGAATTCCAGTCCCGGGCGCTTTCGCGCCCGGAACTGGAACCCCTTACGTCAATTAAGATTAAGGAGTTTCGATGATTCGGTAGTAATCCAATGGCTTGTTCATAGGAGCGAGGAACTGTAAAACAACCCTTCGCCATTGTTCACGTGCGCATTTCCGGCAAAAAATCGCTCTACCTCCATTCCCAGTGGC
>JAQCER010000711.1 GCA_027618625.1 Verrucomicrobiota bacterium | reverse complement strand
CTCGCGGTTCGACCTTCCGGTTGTGCGCAGACCTCAATAGCAAGTTCTTGGGCGCGTTCTGGATTGCGAATCGACTCGTCTGCAGAGGCCGACCAGAGCCAGGCTAGATTGTTTGCAGCTGGGAGGAAATGAGGATCGAATTTCAGCGCGGCTTCAAAGTGAGGCAAAGAATCGGCGACTTTGCCACTCGACAGGTATGCCATCCCGAGATTGTAGTGAGCGAGGAGGCTGGGGCGAAGCTGGATCGATGCGGCCAGGGCTGGGATCGCATCCTCCATTTTCCCTAACTCGATATAGGTCATTCCCAGTTGGAAATTGAGACCAGGGTCGTCCTGACGTTTTTCCAGTGCGGCCAGGTAGTAGTGAACTGCCTCACTATGGCGTTTCAGCCTTGTGAGAACGCCTGCCAGTTCGATAAGGGCTGGTCGATGCGTTGGCGCTATTTTCAGTGCGTTCATAAACGTTTCAGCTGATTCTTCGAGATGGTTCTGGTCCAGCAGAATCGCACCGAGCAGGGTAAGTGCATCGCCCTTGTTCAACGTTGGGTGGTCGTAGCCTTCTTGCGACAGTTTGCGCAGATAGCTTTCGGCCTCCTTAGCGTAGCCACCTTCGACGAATCGCACCGCGATGGAATTTGGCGAAGCGCCTGCTGGTTGGCCGAGCCAGATGCCGGGATAGGGGACAGCGGACTCGAGAATCTTGTCCAACGGTGCACCGATCAGACTGGCGTCAGCGATGATCTGCTCGACGGAGACGGGCCCCTTGTAGATGACCCGGAGATTGCCTTCGCCATCGATGAGAAAGCTGCTCGGCAATGGCAGCGGGCGCTGTCGGCTAAGCACCGCTCGCTGCAGGACATCGAACTGGGCTGCTGCCGATTCCGTGCCATATCCCATCGGAAAGGATACCCCCAGCTTTGCGTAGGTTTTGTCCGTCGTCTCCTTCTCCGACAGATTCTCGATGTTGATGGCGAGGACATCGACAGCATTCTTTTGCAGGTCTCCCGCGTGCTGTTCCCACTCTTTCAATTCAGTGAGACAAGGTGTGCACCAGCTGGCCCAGAGCGTTACCAGCTTGGCTTTGGATGAGCCGTCGAGAATGGGCGTTTCGACTCCCGCCGCGTTCTGGTAGTTGATCGATGGGATGGGAGGAGGCGTGATCAGGACAATGCGAGTGCCGCCAGAAGGGGCCGGTTGTTCGATCGGTGCTTCCGAAAACTCGATCTGGCGAGGGCCGGCTCCGATGCTGATCGCTTCGCCCGTGCCTTGGGTGATCACGTAGCGCCCGCCAACCGGAACTGGCGAAATCGTCTCCAGGATTCCATCTGGCCAGCGCACCGATATTTTCGTGATCTCGCGGGTGTTGCGGCCCAGACCGAAATGCAACCATTTGCTCTCTTGCGACAAGTAACCGCCACCCGATTGCATGGTGCGTGCCAATGGGGAATCACTGTCAGACAGCCGCAACTCGATGCGGGCGCCGATGGCATCGCGGTTGGCAGTCGTCCCGCGCAGCTTGAACTGAACCCAGTGATTTGAGCCGTCCGTATTGTTCCTGATGAAGCGGGCCTGTGGCCCCGTTCGATTGGCAATCCAGAAATCGAGGTCACCATCCTGATCCCAGTCACTCAGGGCGACGACACGACCATCGTCGTCGAAGTCGATTGCCGCTGCTGCAGAGATGTCCGCAAATTTCTTCGTTCCGCTGGGGTCTCCGGTGTTGAGGAATGCGCAGTTGCGTTCGTGGCCACTCAGCGAACGCCCCGATCTCAGCATTGAATTGAGTGCATTCCAACCGAGATCATAGCGCAGGACTTCTGACTCCATTGCATTGTCTCCCGGAGATTGCGCCACGACCTGGCGCCACATGAAACTTCACAAATCGCGATCTGGATCATCAGAGGTGATGAATCCATTGGTCACGTAGAGATCCTGCCAGCCATCGTTGTTAAAGTCGGCAAACACCGATCCCCAGGCCCACCGTCCAAGCGTGACGCCAGTGGCGATGCTGGTATCAGTGAACGTGCCGTCGCCATTATTCCGAAACAGGGAATTGCCGCGGGCATGGCGCTGGAAATCGCTCTTGTGTTTCTCGTCGATTCCAGCCTTGAACTGCGCGTTGTGGGTAATGCGGTTGCCTGCAGACGAAAACATGTTGCTGACGTAAATATCAGGCAGGCCGTCGTTGTTGTAGTCGCCCCAGGACGCGGACATCCCCGGCCCAATATCGTCAACCCCGAGCGAGATCGCTACGTCGGTAAACTTACCGCCATCGTTCCGGAAAAGGTTGTTCCGGCCAAAGTCGTTGGCGATATAGCAATCCATGTCCCCGTCCCCGTCGTAGTCGTCCCATGATGAAGCGTAGCTGAATCTGTTGCTATCCCCCATTCCGATTGCAGCTGTTACATCGGTAAATCCCCAGTTTCCGTCGTTTCGAAGCATCACGTTCGGCGCTCCATTTGTCGCATCTTCGAATGGCATTGGGTTGGCAAAGACGTCGTCAATGTTCACTCCGGTTTCCAAGGTGTAACCGCAGATAAACAGATCAAGATCCGAGTCATGGTCATAGTCAACCGCGTTGATCGCGAAAAGACTGCTCACGGTATCAATCACTGTCTTGAGCTCGAACTTTCCGGTGCCGTCGTTCGCCTGGATTACCACGGTGCTGCCCAGCACCGCTACAAGGTCCTCGTCGCCGTCGTTGTCCAGATCGTTCAGGAGGGCTGCCCGCGTACCTTCCAGCCAGTTCACACCGGCGTCTGCAGCAGTGTCGATAACGGTGCCATCCGGTTGCTGGACGAGCAGGAGGTTGGGCAACGCCGGCGACTGACAGAGGTAAGCGTCATCGAGCCCATCATTGTTTACATCGCCAATGGCAATGCCGTGGCCAGCCGCAGGACGTGCGATCGCTCCGTCGAAGCGGTCCGTCCAATAATCTATTCCGTGCGCCAATTGACGCTCAAAGACATCACTGGAGCGAAACACGGACTTCGTGCAGTCCGAAAAGAGAGTTCTTCCTGCGTTGAGCCGATGGACGACCTCCTCGTAGTCTGATACGCTGATGGATTTCAGCAATAGCGGATCGGAACCTGCCTGCCAGGTGCAGGTCCAGATCGCATTGACTTGAACGGATCGCTTTG
>JAQCER010000710.1 GCA_027618625.1 Verrucomicrobiota bacterium | reverse complement strand
GTTGTTGGTTTGCCATTGTTGTATCGAGGCTCAGTCTTCAATGTGGCTGCAGTGTTGGTCAACGGTGCCGTTGTTGGATTTGCCGCAAAACAGAATCTCGCTGGGGATGGGCTGCACTATGAGCCGCGGTGGTTTAAGCCCTGGCCGGAGGGCGAAGTGGTGAGCTTTCCGTTGCAGTGGGCAAAGCAAAATGGGGTGCCGCTCGGGGATCTGGTGTTTGATATTGGCGGCGTCCGTATGGGTTTTGAGATCTGTGAGGATGCATGGGTGGCCGACCGGCCTGGGTCGGCGCTGGCGGCGCGCGGAATGGATGTTCTTCTCAATCCAAGCGCGAGCCACTTCGCCTTTGGCAAGCAAGCAGTCCGGCGCAGATTTGTGCTGGAAGGGGCGCGGGCATTTGCAGTTACCTACGTGTATGCCAATCTGCTGGGCAACGAGGCTGGTCGTGTAGTCTATGATGGAGGATGTCTCATCGCCAGCGGCGGCGCGTTGCTGGCGGAGGGGCGGCGGTTTTCGTTTGCCGATCATGCAGTCGTCAGCGCCGTTGCCGATATTGATCTCACTAGAAACCAGCAGATGCGAACTGTCAGTCGAGAGCTCCGTTTGGGAGATCGGGATGAAGAACGTGGAACCGTGCGCTGCGACTTCGAATTCCCAGTTGAACACGAGGTGTCCCGGCCGCTGCGGGAGATGCCCGTCGCCATGTCGAAGGAAGAGGAATTCAGCCGGGCTGTGGCATTGGCGCTGTTCGACTACGCGAGGAAGAGCCGCACACGTGGATTCGTGGTTTCGCTGAGCGGAGGGGCTGACTCTGCTGCGGTGGCGTGTCTGGTAGCCATCATGCGCGAGCTTGGGGAGGGGGAATTGGGAAGCGCCGAGTTCCGCAGGCGTCTCGGAATCGGGGGCGCGGGCAGCGTTCCACTCGCGCACATCCTGACATGCGTCTATCAGGCCACCCGCAATAGCTCTGACACTACGCTAAACGCTGCTCAAGGAGTTGCCGATGCCTTGGGGGCTCGTTTCGTGCAATGGAACGTCGATGACCTTGTCGCTGGCTATGTCGAGCGCGCCGAGGCCGCGATCGGCCGCAAGCTCGACTGGGACACCGACGACATTCCGCTGCAAAATATCCAGGCCCGGGTTCGCGCGCCGGGGGCATGGATGCTGGCGAATCTGAACAATGCGCTCTTGCTCGCCACCAGCAATCGGTCGGAAGCCGCAGTCGGCTACGCCACGATGGATGG
The DNA here is from genome assembly GCA_027618625.1 of Verrucomicrobiota bacterium. GTDB lineage: Bacteria > Verrucomicrobiota > Verrucomicrobiia > Verrucomicrobiales > DEV007 > JAGROY01. The sequence continues at coordinate 1,899 of JAQCER010000710.1, read as the reverse complement.
CGATACCTGTGGCGGGCTGAGTCCTATTTCGGGGATCGACAAGGCTTTCTTAAGGCAATGGTTGCGCTGGCTGGAAGCGGAAGGTTGCAAAGGTATTCCAGCCATTCCGGCACTGAGCCTTATCAATGTTCAGGCACCCACGGCGGAGCTGCGTCCGATGGCGGCCCATCAGACTGACGAGGGCGACCTCATGCCGTATCCGGTGCTCGACGCGATCGAGCGCGCCGCGATTCGCGACAAGCAGTTGCCTGCCGATGTCTGCCTGGTCATAGCAGCCCAGTTTCCAAACTATCCGGCATCTCAGGTCGTCACCTGGGTGCGGCGATTCTTCACTCTATGGAGTCGGAACCAATGGAAGCGGGAACGCTACGCTCCTGGCTTTCACGTCGACGACAAAAATCTCGATCCGAAAACCTGGTGCCGCTTTCCGATTCTCTCCAGTGGCTTCGCTGATGAGTTGGCAGCGTTGAGCGATGAGTAAGTAATCAGAGATTGGAGATTGGAGGTGTTGGTCGCCGTTGCAGAATGTTCGGATTCCCGCAGCATACACGCACGGATTCAGGATTCAGCCAGAGCCGGGCCTGCGAAGATTAGATTAGAACCGGCTGGTGGTTTCGTAGAGGTTCAGGATGGCGCGTGCGATTTCCGTCCATGCGGCGACACTTGCGACATCAGCACCATCCGCCTGCGGCCATTCGCCGACGGTTGCCAGCGCTTTCGCTGCTTCGGGATCGGATTGGTAGCGTTTCAGTTTGTCTGCGAAAAGCCCGGACAGGATTTTCAGTTCATTTTCGCTCGGCGCTCTGGAGACTGCCTGATGAAAGCCCAGCCCGATTTTCTGTTCAGGGGTTCCAGAGGCGGTGGCGAGATTCTGCGCCAGCACCCGTGCAGCTTCCACGAACACGGGGTCATTGAGCAGGACGAGCGCTTGTTGTGGAGTATTCGAGCGTGGGCGGCTGGGACTGCATTCCTCACGACTGGGTGCGTCGAAAGCAGCCATTGCAGGGTGGGGGAACGTGCGGCACCAGAAAGTGTAGATGCCTCGGCGGTAGCGACCTGTCGCATCCTGATCCGCCGTCCACTCTCGCTTGGGAAAATTCAGCTGCGCCCAATAGCCTGGTGGCTGGTAGGGCTTGACACTTTCGCCGCCGGTTTCGTCAGCCAGCATTCCAGCAAGCTGGAGTGCTGTGTCGCGCACGAGCTCAGCATCCAGGCGCCAGCGACCTTGTCGCGCCAGCCAGCGGTTGGTCGCATCCTTCTCGCGCAGCTCCGGCGTTTCGATCGAAACCTGACGGTAGGTGCGCGAAGAGACTAACAATCGCACCATGTGTTTCACATTCCATCCGCTGCTCACGAATTCGGAAGCCAGCCAGTCGAGCAACTGCGGGTGCGATGGCGCCTCTCCCTGTGCCCCGATGTCGTCTACGTTGCGTGAGAGACCGCTGCCGTGGAACAGCATCCAGAGTCGATTCATGAAGGCGCGGGACGGCAGCGGATTCTTCGGGTCGACAATCCAGTTTGCGAGATCAAGCCTGTTGGAACGCTGCTCGGCTGGCTTTACTGCCCCGGAAGTGGCTAAGAACACAGGGATGTGTGGCTCAACGACGGGTCCTGAATCATCCAGCCAATTGCCGCGCGGCAGGATCCGGGTTTCGCGCGGGCTCGGCAGCGCTTCGGCTACCAGCATCTTGCGCACTTGCCCCTCTACGGCATTTATTTTGCCGTTGAGGTCGTCGAGGTGTTTGCGAGCATCGGCAAGCTCCGGGGCTGTCTGGCGATAGTGCGCGTTGATCACCGACTGTTGCTCTTCTGTCCGCCCATCCGGTGCGGCAACGAGAGCCGCACTGACCGGGTCCGGCAAATTCAGCGCTTTCTTTTTCTCCTCGTCATCACCCGCAA
>JAQCER010000709.1 GCA_027618625.1 Verrucomicrobiota bacterium | reverse complement strand
CAAGAACCCCGCCACACTTCCGCCCCATGCACCATGACGATTGCAGGCACCGGAAGTTACGTGCCCGAGAAAGTGCTCACGAACGCAGACCTTGAGAAAATCGTCGATACATCCGACGAATGGATTCGAACCCGCACAGGGATTCGTGAGCGCCGGATCGCAGCCGACAATGAGGCCACCAGCGATCTCGGAACCAAAGCGGCACTCAGGGCCATGGAGCAGGCCGGAGTCACTGCCGAGGAATTGGATCTTATCATCGTTGCCACCGTTACACCTGACACCTTTTTCCCAGCAACCGCGTGCTACATCCAGCGCAATCTCAGAGCCAGGAACGCTGTGTGCTTTGATATTTCGGCCGCCTGCTCGGGTTTCCTCTTCGCCCTGCAGACGTCCCGCCATTTCATCAATACCGGCAATCGAAAGACGGTTCTCATTGTAGGGGCCGAAAAGCTGAGTGGCATGGTTGACTGGACAGACCGCAACACTTGCGTCTTGTTTGGCGATGGTGCAGGGGCTGCAATTCTGCGTCGACGCACGGAGGATAGCACCGAAAGCCGCGTCCTGTCCACGGTGATGGGCAGCGATGGAATGCTCACGGATATCCTCTCCGTCCCCGGCGGCGGCTCGGCCCTCCCGACGACACCTGAAAACGCTGCGGAACGCCTGAATACCATCAGGATGGAAGGCCGCGAGGTTTACAAACAGGCCGTAACCGTGATGCGCGACGCGTGCAAGCAGGCGATCGCAGAAGCCGGCCTGACGCCAGACGACATTGCCATGGTCATCCCCCATCAGGCGAACATCCGCATCATCGAAGCGATCACCGATCGGCTGGGAATTCCAGCCGAGCGCACCTTCGTAAATCTCGAAAAGTACGGCACACATCGGCAGCGGCAATCGCCATCGCATTGGACGAGGCCAACCGCACGGGTGCCATCAAGAAAGGCGACAATGTCCTGCTTGTGGCATTCGGAGCCGGACTCACCTGGGCCAGCGCAGTGGTGCAATGGTGAAAAGATCTGTGGTTACCGCCGCTTCCGCCGTCGGGCTGGTCTCCCGTCGGAGTTGCGCATCCAGCGCCCGACATCCGCCTGGTTCCTGATTTCCTGGATCTGCGTCTGGTAGCTGGCCAGGCGACAGGGATCGAGCGATCCCTCGCTGATCGCACGCTGCACCGCGCAACCAGGCTCGGCACCGTGTCGGCAGTCAGTGAATCGACATTCCGCGCTCAAGGAGATGATCTCAGAGAACGTCTCCTCGATGCTCGCTTCGTTCGCCCAAAGCTGCACGTCACGCAGCCCTGGAGTATCGATCAACACCGCACCACTGGGCAGAACCGTCAGCTCACTCCACGTCGTCGTGTGGCGCCCACGCGCATCCAGTTCACGAATGTCGCCCACGCGCATGAGTTCTTCGCCTGCGAGACAGTTGATCAGACTTGATTTACCGACTCCCGATGAACCGAGCAATACCAGCGTATTTCCCGGACGCACATGCTCACGCAATGCGTCGATGCCGACGTTACGCAAAGCGCTGACGGCACAGACGGGCGTGGTACCTGCGATCTTCGCCGCTTCGGCCAAGGCGTTGTCAAGATCCTCCGCCATATCCGCCTTGTTGAGCACGATCACTGGACGCGCACCGCTGTTCCATGCCAGCGTGAGATAGCGTTCGATCCGACGCACATTGAATCCCCGCGCATTGTCCAACGCCGAGACGATCATGACGACGTCCACATTGGCCGCAAGCACCTGCTCTTCGACTTTTCGTTCCTTTCCCGCAGCTGCAACTGCCTGGCGGGAGAATGCCGATCTTCGCTGGAGCACCGCGTGAATACTGCCCCGCCCCGTCACTTCGTCCGGCTCAAAAGCAACCCAGTCGCCCACCGGGTATTCAGCCGTAGTCGCAACAGTGTGCCGAAACGCCCCCGCAACGCCGACAATTCGTTCCTCGCCGGTGCTGCCGAGAACGAAATAGAGATGCTTTTCTTTGCGCACCACTCTTCCAGGAAAATAACCTAGAGGGGCGTAATCCTTGTCAAATTCCAGGCTATTCGAGGGGGCCCACCCTAACATTGCTAAATCCATTTCAGTCGATCGATCGCAGAGATCAGTAAAAGTAATTCGTGATCGGTGATGTCAGAAGCATCACCAGAGAATATCCTCCCTGAGGACGGAAAAACGCAATCAGGACAGGCCTGATGCTGAAAGTTCCACGGATGGAACGACTCGATCGAACTACTGGAGCGACGGACTCCGACCAAACATTCGCAGAGTCGCATGCGCCTAGCGACAGCAAAACTCCCTGGGAGCAACCAGTTGCTTCGATGCGGTAATATCTTGAGTGGAAAAAACAATCATAGCGTGGCCCTCCTTTCGAATCTCACGCATGGCGTAGATCTACAGCGGCGTCAAGATCCGTTCACGAACCGGACGAACCGGACGAACCTACGACGACGAGTCACGGGCCCGGCAAATGAGGGCCGACGGGCCATTTGCAGCGAGCAAATCGGGCGCATGGAGTCTTTACTAATAGCTCAGCGCCTGTCGACGGGAATGCTCATCCTGAGTGGTAGCCCCTTCAAATCAAGGGACTCCAGAATAAACTCCGCTCTTGCTGCAAATAACCCCTTCCCGTTTGCCACCGGGAAGCCCGCGCCGGAGAAGAGTGTGCGGGGTCAGTGTGGTGTTGGAGGGAATCGATGAAAATAGCACTGCCGGACTGCCACATCGCCCATTTGGGGGGAAATCCTATCGTTCCTGCTCCGTCAAAACAAACCATGTAATCCTTCCTCTTTTCTTCACTTCTCAATTACAACTGCAATATACATAATTACCATAAGCAAGCAAGGCGGTTTTCCAATTAAATTCCAAGTCTGCCACGGCCGTGTCTACAAAATCTGACACGTCCCTAATTTTTTAGACATTTTTAGGGAGAGTTTGGGGCCACGTCCTCCGCGGCATTTTGCTCGTCGCCGATCAGGCGGCTCCGTGTTCCTCCCGGGCAAAGGACTCAAGATCTAACAATTGGTCAACGTTGAGCATGACTTGTTGTAATTTCTCAGGCGAAACTAAATGGCTATATCCGGGATTCGCAAACCACCAAACGCCTGGGAACACGGTATTCTAACGCTTTTAGGCTCA
>JAQCER010000708.1 GCA_027618625.1 Verrucomicrobiota bacterium | reverse complement strand
ATGGTAAACCAACAACGGCCACCAACCCGGACGTCAGGGGCAAGACCTTTAGCAACTGCTCAAGTGCTCTCTCACACACGCCGGGCGAGAGAAACATGTCTTCGCATCCGTAGCCGGTAATCGCCAGCTCAGGCAGACAAACCACACTCGAACCCTGGTCCCGAGCATCCCGAAACGCCGCATCAATGCGGGAAAAATTGCCGCTCCAGTCAAGGGGTGTTTGGTTCAATGCCACTGCAGCAAAGCGAATTGGTTTCATTCCGGATGAAGTTGGAAATTTAGTGTTTTGGGGACACTAAGCCAGATGCGTGCTGATCGCAACTATTAGAAATGCTCACTCCAACACCCTCTTTTCCAAACGATGCATGAAACGTGCGCAACTGGGTTGGCATACTTCAAGCTACGATTGTCAGTATTATGAAGTATGGTTTTCTGCTAGATATGGACGGGGTAATTTATCGCGGCAACCGGGTCATACCAGGTGCTGCTGCGTTCGTCCAGCGACTGCGTGACTCGGGAACTCGTTTCCTTTTTCTGACAAACAACAGCCAACGGACGCGGCGCGACGTGGCGATGAAACTCTGCAGGATGGGGATTGATGCGATCGATCGCGATATTTTCACCTGCGCGATGGCGACCGCGCGCTTTGTCGCGGCGCAGAAACCGAATGGCACTGCCTACGTCATCGGCGAGGGTGGCCTGCTCAGCGCGCTGCACACCAACGGATATTCAGTCGTCGAGGACAGCCCTGATTTCGTGATTGTCGGCGAGGGCCGCACGATGACCTTTGAAATGATCGAAAAAGCCGTGCGCATGGTCAACAGCGGCTCGCGCCTGATCGCCACGAACATGGATCCCAATTGCCCCACTGAAGCCGGCCCTCGCCCGGGCTGTGGTGCCATCGTCGCAATAATCGAAAAGGCCACGGGCAAACAGGCCTTCTCGCTTGGCAAGCCCAGCCCGATCATGATGCGTGCGGCGCGGAAGCAGCTGGGACTGAGCAGCGAAGAGACCGTCATGGTCGGCGACACCATGGATACCGATATCCTAGGGGGCGTTGGTCTTGGCTATCGAACCATTCTGGTAATGTCAGGGGGAACCAAACTCGGTGATCTCGGAGACTATGCATACTCTCCGGATATGGTCGTGGATAGTGTGGCAGACATCCCGGAGAATCTGGTCTTCCCGGAAATTCCTTGTCATGACGCGACCCAAAGTGGCGCAGCGAGCCTCAACGAAACTCAACGCGTCTGTCCGGTAGACTCCGTGGTGATGCCATCGTGACGATTGGCTGACAGCCCGGCTCATCCCGGCGAAGATGCCATTGCGCCGTCGGATCAATCAGGGTATGAAATGGGCAATTCCCTGCCTCACTCCGATGCCCAAGCTGTCCGTCCGTTCCAGTGCGCTCTGCCTCACACTGACTTTCGTAATCTCGAGTTGCGCCGGACCTTCCAGCCGCAGCGGCAGCGCACTGTTCAATCAACTTTCTCCGACGAGCCTCAAAACAGGCGTTGTGCCGACCGCCAACGGCAACCCGATGTCACTCCAGTGGCACGGCAGGGATGAGATTGAGCTGGCTGATTTCGACAGGGCCGTAAGCGCAGACACTCTCAACGAAAGAGATTTCCCAGGGTGGGTAACGCAGATGGGTGTGGGCGAACCTGGTTTGCTGTATCGCTCGAAGCGTGCAGACGAACTCTACGTGTCTGAGTTAGGTTCCGCATTGCCCGTTACTCTCATTGAAAAAGGCGGGGCGCTTTATGTCTGCGATGTTTTGGACGATGATCAACTTGCGGGCCAGCAGCTCGCTGCAAATTTCACAGCACCATTGGCGTTTTTGCGTCAGCAGGGAAATCTTCACCTTCCAGTAATCAAAGCCATGCTGCGAAGCGGCGACTACCTGAAAGAAACGGGCCTCTATCGATTCGAGCCAGTCGACCCCGATCGCATTCCTGTGGTGTTCGTCCATGGCTTGAAGTCGAGCCCGTCGATCTGGAAGATCATGGTGAATGAACTCCGCCGGGATCCTGTAATCCGGAAACGCTATCAGTTCTGGTCCTTCTCTTACCCCACTGGGCTGCCCATTCTCTATTCGGCCAAGCTGCTCCGCGATGACCTGAATGCGATTGAGGAACAATTCAACCCGCAGGGCAACCATCCTGCCTGGGAGAAGATGGTCCTCGTCGGGCAGAGCATGGGCGGCCTTGTGGCCCGACTGCAGGTGACTGACAGCGGCAATGCTTTCTGGGAATCCAGCGCTCCTGGGCAGGCTGGCGTAGAATTAGACACCGTCCCATCTCCAATCATCCGTGACTCCGTAGTTTTCAAACACCTCCCCTACGTCAGCCGAATCGTCTTCATGGCCACGCCGCACGGCGGATCTGAAGTAGCTGTATCCAAACTGGGACTGATCACCTCCAAGCTCATTCAAATTCCCGCTAATCTGACTCAGATCGTCACTGATATGGTCAAAATCAACGGCCCCGTGAATCCAGAGCTTATCGAAATTCCCACCAGCATTGACAGCCTGAACCCAGACTCACCATTCATTCGCACCCTGAAAACGCTGCCGATCAGTCCAGGAATCCCCTACCATTCGATCATCGCCTCTGGTAGAGTCGCGAACACCAGTCCCGAAATGATGAATGACGGATTGGTGACTTACGCGAGCGCTTCACTGAAAGGTGCGCGATCCGAAACGATAGTCGCGAGCGGTCACCGTGCCCCCAATCATCCAGATGCCGTAACCGAAGTCACGCGCATCCTCCGCGAGCACCTGAGACTCACGCAGCGCGACTAATCAAACGATCAAACGATCACCATGACGGAGACGATCCATCTCAAGGTGGAATTGACGCGATTTCTCGATAGCGACCGTTTCTGATGCAAAAATTCACAAAATCTGCAGGCTCCTCCAATTTCTCTTGCCATTGTCCGGCCTTTAAGGCTATGGATATACCATGACCATTTGATGCCCATGGACGCGGAAGAGCTTCTAAAAATTGCTAAAAACATTCAAGGCAAATCGGACGGCCGCAATGTTTGGGATCGATTCCGACCAGCGGCATATGTGCTGCGTGACAAGGGCTATCACTGGCCGGAGATCGCTCAAAAATTCGTTGAGGCAGGTGCGGATGTCCG
>JAQCER010000707.1 GCA_027618625.1 Verrucomicrobiota bacterium | reverse complement strand
CGCTGGCTATCCCGGAGTGTAGCGATCACGATGCCGTAAACAAACAGCAGGTGTACCGGGCCCTTGGTCAGCATGGCAAGGCCGAGAAAGAACCATGGAACGGTATAGGTGAGCCAAGGGTTCGCCTCCTTGTGCCACAGGCGCAGCCACATCGCCATGGCGATCGCGGTCAAGGCAACATAGAGGGCTTCGATTTCCGCGAGGCGGCCTTTGTCCACCTGGGCGACGCAGGCAAGGAAGCTCAACGCGGCGACGAGGGCACCATTGGCGGTGACTATTCCGCGACTGCTCCAGAGGATCACCAGGGTGGCTGCCAGGATTGCAAGAACGGACGGCAGACGCGCTGTCCACTCGTTTTCGATGCCCGTGATTTTGAAGGATGCGGCGATTGCCCAATTGATCATTGGTGGCTTGCGGTTGTAAGGTTTTCCCTCTGAGAAGGGCACTATCCATTCGCCAGTGCGCAGCATTGTACGCGCCGGCAGGATGCGACGTCCTTCTTCGCCCTTCAGCTCGGGATCGCCAAGACCGGGCAAAAAAATCGCCGCCCATAACAGGGCGGCGATTCCGTAAAGTTGCCAACTTCTCATTTTATCGAGAAGATTGCGTCATCGTGGTCAGTGAATCAATCACTGCTTTCGGATGCTCCACTTTCAGCGCGCTTGCTGTCACCGCGATCTCCCGAAGGACGGTAGTCTCCACCGCCACCGCCACTGGCACTGGCACTGCCACTGCCACTGCCACTTCTGGATGAGCGTCGCTCTCCGCCGCGTTCGCCGCCACGATCTCCTCTGTCGCGTCCCCGGCCACCGCCACCACCACCACCGCGACGGTCACCTCTATCACCTCTATCACCTCTATCGCCACGGTCGCCTCTATCGCCACGGTCATCGCGACGACGGCGCTCGCCGCCGCCACCATTCTCGGAGGGAGCTTTGGCCGCGTCTGCCGCACGTTCCTCGTCGGTAAGAGCAGCTTTGCGGCTCATCTTGACGCGGCCGCGGTCATCGACTCCGATGCACTTGGCGCGGACGATGTCGCCTACTTTGACGACGTCCTCTACTTGATTGACTCGGAACTCTGCAAGTTCGGAGATGTGAATCATTCCATCACGACCGGGCAGGACTTCGATGAACGCGCCAAAGTCTTTGGTGCTGACGATTTTGCCTTCGTAAATCGTGTCGAGTTCGATCTCCTGGAACTGGCGGGTGATCATCTGGATCGCACGGTCGAGCGCCTCTTTTTTCGCTGCATAGACATGCACGGTGCCGTCGTCCTCGATATTGATCTCGGCACCAGACTCTGCCTGGATGCCTTTGATGTTCTTGCCTCCTGGGCCGATGAGCTCGCCGATCCGGTCGGGATCGATCTTCACTGTTTCGATTCGCGGCGCGTGTTCGCTGAGTGATTTTGGAGTCGAAATGACATCGTTCATGACCTTAAGGACATCGGCCCGTGCTTTGCGTGCAACTTCGATGGCTTCCTCAAGGATGGAGAGGGGGAGTCCAGGGAGTTTGAGGTCAAGCTGGTAGCCAGTCACTCCTTCTTCCGTTCCACAGAGTTTAAAGTCCATGTCGCCGAAGAAGTCTTCTGAACCGATGATATCTAGAAGAGTCTCGTAACGCTTCATGTTGCCATCGTCATCGAATGAAGCATGGCAGAAAACAGAGATTCCCGCCACAGGGCGGATAAGCGGGACGCCAGCATCAAGGAGTGCCATAACACCACTACAAACGCTGGCCATCGATGTGGAACCGTTCGATTCCATCACTTCGCTGGTGACGCGGATCGCGTAAGGGAAATCCTCTTCGCTGGGAAGCACCGGCGCGACCGATCGCTCGGCCAAGTCACCGTGTCCAATTTCACGACGATTCAGTCCACCCATTCGGCCGGTCTCACCGACACTGAACGGCGGGAAGTTGTAATGCAGGATGAAACGCTTGCGATCTTCGCCACCAACGTAGCTATCGAGCAGTTGTGCTTCGTCTGCTGGAGCGAGCGTGGTCAGCGACAGTGCCTGTGTCTCACCGCGAGCGAACAGCGCAGATCCGTGCGTACGGGGCATGACGCCGATTTCGCCTGAAAGCGGACGCAGCTGCTTGGTACTCCGTCCGTCGCAACGATGGCCCTTGTCCAGAATGCTGATGCGGAACGCTTTCTTCTGCAAGTAGTCGAATGCCTGGCTCATGGCGAAGGGCTGGGCATCGGGATATTTTTCCAGAATCGCTGCGTTGACTTCGTCGCGCAGGGCTTCGACTGCTTTGCCGCGCTCCACTTTGCTTGGCTTGTAAATCGCTTCTTCGATCCGATCACCGGCTACTGCGTAGGCGACATCCAGCAAATCCTGCTGGGCGACCATCACCTCGTATTCTCGAGTCGGTTTGCCTGCCTTCGCGACCAGTTCTTCCTGGAGTTTGATTGCAACCTGCACTTCTTCTTGAGCATAGCGCAGCGCTTTGATGAACTCGGCTTCAGGGATCTCGTTGGCGCCGCCTTCGATCATGATGACGTCTTCTTTCGATCCGACATAAATGAGGTCAAGGTCGCTTGCGGCGCGCTGCTCGTGGGTTGGATTGATGACGAATTCGCCATCGATGCGACCGACGCGAACAGCTCCAATGGGGCCGGCGAACGGAATATCTGAAATCGCAAGCGCTGCGGATGCACCGTTCATTGCGAGAATGTCTGCATCGTTCTCACCATCAGCACTCAATACGATCGCAACGATCTGCGTGTCGTAGAGGTAACCTTTCGGGAACAGCGGGCGAAGGGGTCGGTCAGTGACGCGACAGGTCAGGATTTCCTTCTCTGTGGGGCGACCTTCGCGTTTGAACCAACCACCTGGGAAGCGGCCGGCTGCGGCAGCCTTTTCCTTATATTCCACCGACATCGGGAACCAGTCCTGGCCCTCGCGGATTTTTGTCTGGGACACGGCCGTGACCATGATCACGGTATCGCCGTATTGCACCGTCACGGCGCCATCGGCAAGTTTGCCCATTTTGCCGGTTTCTAGCTTAATTTCGCGAGCCCCAAATTGGCCCGCCACTGTGTGGATATTCATGTATTCTTCTTCTTTCTGTCTTTAGTGGTAAACGAAACAGACTGGCTGATCGAACACACGCATAAGCAACTATTCATCTACAGAGCCCG
>JAQCER010000706.1 GCA_027618625.1 Verrucomicrobiota bacterium | reverse complement strand
AAAATGGCGCGCAACGCAGCAAATGGAGTCTTTTGCAAGTCGCAGTAGATCGCTCATGAATAAGTCAGGCTAGTGTTCAAGTGAGATTTAAGATCGGTTCCCGGGGAGCCAAGGTGCCGCCCGACCTTCACCAAGGTTCCCCGGATCCGCGCCGTTTTCCGCTCCTTGTCTTTCGTGTTTGGCTACCGTAACATCCTCCTATGCCGACCACACTCACAGCGCTCGTTACGGTAGAAGATTACAAAGTGCTTCCTGAGACCGGGCCACGTTACCAATTGGTCGAAGGTGATTTGTATATGTCCCCTGCGCCCAACCGGTATCATCAGGACATTTCACGGAACATCGAGTTCATGATTCTAAAGTGGATCGAAACTGGTGGTGGAGGCCGGATCTACTATGCGCCGTTCGACGTCTACCTAGATGAGGTCAACGTCTTCCAGCCGGATCTTGTTTACATTAGCGCAGAGAACAGTGGGATCCTGACAGACATCGGTGCCGAGGGCGCACCGGATCTTGTAGTCGAGATCCTGAGCCCCGGCACGCGTCGCATCGACCTCGGCCCCAAGAAGAAAGTGTTCGCGCGTCATGGAGTGAAGGAACTCTGGATCGTCGATCCCGAACCGCGGACAATCGATCGCTTCGTTCTCGAAGGGGAGGCGTTCGCAACCGCCGAGCAATTCTCCGAAGCCGATTCGTTTTCCAGTGTAATCCTTCCCGGGCTGACGATCGTTGGGACGAAGGTGTTCGAAGCGTAGTCGCGCCTCAACTTGTTATTGTAAATGGGATCCCGCCGGTAGAGAATGAGCGGATGAAAGCATTCGTCATCGCTATTCTCATCTCTATTCTCACGGCATCTCTCATTTCCTCTGCTGCCGCCCTGTTTGAACAAGCGGATCTCGCCAAGGTTCCGATCGGTAAGTTGATTGCGAATCTTGAGAAGCAGGTGGAAGCGAAGCCGGACGATGCTGAACTATTGCAACACTTGGCGCGTGCCCATGGCATGGCTTTCGCGAAGAACCTCGCTGATGACGACAAAGTGGAGCAGGTGACAGAAGGCAAGAAACTGTGGTTCGGCTACGAGCCGGATTTTGTGCCCTATGCCAAGCAAACGAAAGAGGGCGAAGCCGCCGCCGAAGTAGCAAAGGCGCATCTCGCCAGCGCAATCGCGGCTTATGAGCGGGCGCTGAAGATTAAGAAGGACGATGCCACGCTCCTTCTGGGCTACGGCTGGTGCCTGGAGCAGTCAGGGAAAAAGGCCGAGGCCATCAAGGCATACCGCAGTGCGGTCGCGGGCTTCTGGAAGAATGACAAGGATTTGGACGGCACCTTCGGCCCTGTCGGCACAGTGGAAGCAGCGGGTTACCTGCTTCCGCTGCTCGACGCTAAGAAGGACGCAGCCGAGATCGCTGATTTGAACCAGAAGAGGGCCAAGATCGAAGGATTGCCCCGCGCCATTACGCCGATCGCCATCGGATTGTCGCCAGGTGCAACTCTTGCAGATGTCGAGGCACCAGGCCTCACGGTAGACTTTGATGCAGATGGAAGCGGCCGGCGCATCCCATGGAACTGGATCTCACCAGACGCCGCATGGTTGGTTTACGATAACAACGGATCCGGGCAAATCGACTCCGCCATTCAGTTCTTTGGCAACCGCACTTTCATGCTCTTCTTCGAAGACGGCTACGCTGCCATGCGCGTTCTCGATGCGGATGCCGACGGACAACTCAGCGGCGCCGAGCTCCAGGGGCTCGCCCTCTGGCAGGATCAGAACAGCAACGGAGTGAGCGAGGCCGGTGAAGTGAATTCGCTCACTGACCACGGCATCAAGAGCCTGACTGCGAACCCACAGCGCCATGCCAGTGGCATCCCCTTTGCACCCGAAGGTGTGCGCTTTGAAGACGGGCGATTTGCTCCATCGTTCGATGTTCTGTTGCAACAGCGGCCACAGTAGCTGGTCAGGGTTCCAGGGACGATTTTGAACCCCCTCCCTCCCTCCCTCCCCGGCTCCGCCCGCCCATGAACGCACCTGCAGATTTCAAAATTCACCCTTTATTTTCTGACCGCCATGGAACTCACGATCGTCGACAAAGCGAACCCGAATGCGACCGCCGCAGACATCGCCAGGGCATTGAACGCCAAATCGTTTCCCGAGGACTGGAGCATCACGCTTGATGACAACATGGAGAACGATGTGACGATTGATGCAGAATACGATCCGATCGGAACCTTCCGCGTGTCCGTCTGGGAAAATGGCGCCCGCCGTCATGCGGTGCTGAATCCCGATGCCGCGACGCTGAGCACGATGATGCAAAAATTCCTCTTGCACGACGAGGGCTGGCGAGACGTCTGCCAATGGGAGTCGCCGGATGAAGCCAAAGCCCGCGTAAAGGCCAAGGAGACTAGGCAGGCCGTAGCCACCGCGCCCAAGGTGTTGGCGACGCCGGGCTCGACGATCCTCTCCGCCATCTGCTTCGCGATCCTCGTGTTCGGCGGCTATTGCGCCTTCAAACTCGCGACGCAGGGGACAGGCTTCATCACTGACAGCTTCCCGAAGGCGGAGGCGAAGCTCGCGGCATTGTCCGGCGGAATTGGGACTGGTCGCAATGCTCATCGCCATTGGCTTTTACCGTCGTGCCAAGAAAGCGCAGCGTTGGCCCAAGACCGCTGGCAGGGTCATCGTGAGCATCGTGGAACGCTACTACGGCGATAGCAGCGATTCGCAGCACAGGATATCGTTCCAGCCAGTGATCGAGTTTGCATACAGCGTGGATGGCAAGGAATATCGTAGCCGACAGCGCCAGCTCGGCGTGCGGAGAGGTGGTTCGGAAACCTGGGCTAGGGCCGTCAAGGGGAAGTATCCCGTCGGCAGCGCGGTGGAGGTCCTCTACGACCCGGCCAACCCCACCGAGGCCGCACTGGAAAACCCGATTGGCATGTCGATGCTGATCTTCGGGGCGGCGGTCTTTTGCCTCGCCGTGTGCGCCTATGCACTGCATATGTCTGGATGAATGCGGGTCGGCACTACTGCCGGGTACTCGCCCGAATTGGTTCCGGGATAGGGCCGCCTGGCCCGAAGGCCAGACGACGCCCCCCACAGATCCGGACGAGCGCAATTAACGCATCCGGTTCCTCAAGGCTACGGATTCGCCCC
>JAQCER010000004.1 GCA_027618625.1 Verrucomicrobiota bacterium | reverse complement strand
GCGGTAGCTGGATGGCGGGGTTCGGAGTGGTGGTGCTTGTCATCATTGGTGCGATCTCTTACATTTCACGGAAAGGCTGGGCTGCTTCAGACGCAGATGAAGTGGTTCCCACCGTCGTTGAGGATGTTTCGCTGGACGATGCGAAAGCCATGTCCAAGGCAAAGGCAGTGGCCAGGAAGTTTGTTCTCGCGACCTCAATCAGCGAGCGCCTGCAGTATGTGAGGTATCCCGGCAAGGTCGCTGCACTGATGGTGAAGGACCGAACGATGAATTGGGAAGAACCTCTCCCAGTGGGGGCTGTGCTGGAGTATGATACGCCTTATCGTGATAATACCTTCTTTCGGGGTTGTTACGTTGAGGACGATCTTGAAAAAGTTTACGACGTCCAGTTGATGTCAGTGCAATCCATTGATGACTTGCCTACGGAAGGGAGGAATCTGATCGTCGTCGCGCGAGTGGGGGACAACGTTCATGTCCGAATCTTTGGAGCCGATGGCGGCGAGTTCTTCGATCGCACGGAGATGGAGTTGGAAGCCGGATTGTCCCTGGTTACGCTCAAGGATGCTTTCCGTTCCGGGGCATCTCTTGAAAATCTGACTGCAGAGGAAAAAGATACACTCAAAAGGAGCGCTCTCGTCGCCTCTGGTTACAGCAAGAGGAAGAGGTTCCCGTTCGAAGTGGAGATGCGCCCCGATGGGTTTCTGATTGATTGGGAAGCATTCGCCGAGTACAACGAAGTGCCGTGGCAGCAAGTCCTGAAAGAGCGCTCTAACGTCCGGGACTATTCGATGCGAGTCGTTTCGATTCTTGATGACTACTACGATTACCAATTTACCGAAGACCGGTATACGTGCTTTCGTATCGAGAACCGCAGCCGGACTCTGGGGTTGTACGCCTACGCTCCCAAGACGGCGTGGGTGGAAGAGGAAAATCGCGAACATTTGAAAGAAAAAATTGCGTTGGAGGGCGTTGACTCTACGATCACGTCGTTCATTCAAGTGAAGATCAGGTTCCCGGAGAATCCGACCCCGGAACCGATGGCGGAGATCGTTTCTTTTCTGGCACGGGACTGGCACACGATACCTCCTGGCGAGGACGAGCGGTACGAAATCAGCATCGACTCGATCCTGGGGCGTGGTTCAGAGGAGAAGATACTATCGAAACCGGATCCCGACGCGAATTTGCCCTTGGCACCCAAAGGTTCCTGGCGGAACTAGCGGACCTAGGAGTTCACAAAATGGTGATTCCCATTGTGCGCGAGATGAATAGGATAGCGCCATGCAATCGAAAAAATTCCATTCCTTCGTAGCGACTGTCGGATTGATTTTGCTGGGCACCCTTTTCGGACGCTGCCAGGAGGGGAGAGGAGTGGACCCGTACTGGCCAGGCCTCCATTCACCTAAGCTGATCACCCCGCAGTGGATCGGCGAAGAGGGTGTCGAAGCAGCCATTTTGCTATCGATCGACGACATGCGGGATCCGGCAAAGTATGAGTCGTTCTGTCGCCCGATTTTGAACCGGCTCAAAGAGATCGACGGTCGTGCGCCCTTGACTATCTTCACAAATGTTGTCGATCCAATGGAACCGCAGCTGCAATCGTGGCTGAAGGAAGGCCTCAGCATCGAAGTGCACACGATCAGTCATCCCTGTCCACTTCTTGACAACGGTGACTTCGCCCAGGCGAAGAAGACTGTGCATGACTGCATCGATCTTCTGGCAGGTATCCCTGGCATGAAGCCGGTCGCCTATCGTATGCCATGCTGTGACTCGATGAACAGTGTGAGCCCACGTTTTTATCGCGAAATCTTCAGCGTTCCCACTGAGTCCGGAAATTTTCTACAAATCGACTCATCCGTGTTCAATCTGATGACGGCCGACGATGCCGAGCTGCCGGCGGATCTCATCGGCGAAGGCGCTGGCCGATTTACAAAGTACGTGCCGAAGCTCCGGGGGTTCGTCAACTATATTGAAAACTATCCGTATCCTTATGTGATCGGAGGCAGCTGCTGGCAGTTGCCCTGCGTCGTTCCGTCAGACTGGGAGGCGCAGGACAGGCAGGGCGCCAACAATCCCGATACCGTAGCGGATATGAAGGCCGCCATCGATGCCACAGTCATCAAGAAGGGAGTGTTCACGTTGGTCTTTCACCCGCACGGTTGGATTCGCAACGATCAGATCGTTGAACTCATCGATCACGCCGTGTCGAAGCATGGCAAGAAAGTGAAGTTTCTAAACATGCGGGAAACGCTGGAAAGGCTGACGGGAAATTTTCTTGGTGGCACTCCGATCCGCGATCCCGCATCTGGCAAAACGAATGAGCAAATCGCGATCCTGGATGGCGATGCCGATGGCTTCATGGAGGTGGCGGTGCGACCCGAGCAGGCCAGCCCTATTGTCTTCAAGGATCTGGACGGTGATGGCGTTGACGAGGTCGTTTCCGGCCATGCAGACGGCCCGGGCGTCTATCGGAAAGAAGGAGAAGGCTGGCAGCGATTGCCGTTCACGTTGCCCTATCGAACCAGTGCCACCACTCCCGATGGCAAGGACGCCGGACTGCGCTTCGCTGATGTGAATGGAGACGGCCACGACGACGTGGTCTTTTCCAACCACGAGCGCTACAGCGTGCATCTTTGGGTATCGATGGATGCAGGATGGGCAGTGGGCGGACTGTCGGGAACGCGTGGTGACTTCCCTGCTGATCAGGGGATCCCGATGATCGTCCGAGAAGATGGCAGTGACAATGGCACCTGGTTCAAGGCCGGCAGAATGTTCGTGCAGAATGAGGATACGGTGAAGGGGAATACGGTGGTTGAGCAGCGCACATTTGAGCAACTTGCCACTGCCCTGACAAAGCCAGAAGCGGTCGTCAATCTGCAACCCACACCGGCCGATCGTGCCCTCGCCACCATGCGCACGCACGACCGATTCGAAGTCCAGCTGGTCGCTGCGGAGCCATTGGTGATGGACCCGATCGACATCGCGTGGGGAGCGGACGGCAAGTTGTGGGTAGTGGAAATGGGCGATTATCCGCTCGGTGAAGACGGCAAAGGCAAGCCCGATGGCCGAGTGCGCTTCCTCGAAGATGTCGACGGTGACGGCAACTACGAGAAGTCGACCCTTTTCCTGGAAGGCCTCGCCTATCCCAGTGGGGTGATGCCCTGGAAAGACGGGGTCCTGGTTCTTGCGGTGCCTAATCTTCTCTTTGCCCGTGATGTCAACGGCGACGGTTTGTGCGATACACGGGAAGTGCTCTATGATGGATTCCTCACAGGAAACCCGCAGCATCTGGCCAATGGTCTGGTATGGGGGCTGGACAATTGGATCTACATTGCCAATGGCGACAGCGGTGGCGAAGTCCGCAGTCTGAAGACTGGCGAAACCGCGAATATCAGTGGTCGCGACGTGAGGCTGCGTCTGGATACGGGAACCCTGGATGCGCAGTCAGGCATGACTCAATTCAGCCGTCCGCGCGACGACTGGGGCAACTGGTTCGGTTGCAACAATTCCTTTCCGCTGTGGCACTATGTCTTACATGACCACTATCTGCGGCGTAATCCACATGTGGCGACGCCATCTCCGAGCATTAGAATCACGGATCCGGAGCTGCACCCACAGGTTTATCCCGCCAGCCCGACGATCGAGCGCTTCAATGACTACCACACCGCAAATCGCATCACGTCCGCGTGTGGCGCAGGCATTTACCGCGATACCCTGCTGGGTGAGGATCTCTACGGCAACGCGTTCATTTGCGAGCCCGTTCACAATCTGGTTTATCGCCAGGTAGTGTCGCCAGACGGCTACACCTTCAAAGCGCGGCGTCCAGATGAAGAACAGCAGAGCGAGTTTCTTGCTTCAACCGACAACTGGTTCCGACCGGTGACTGCTCTCACCGGCCCCGATGGCGCACTTTATGTGGTCGATATGTATCGTCATGTCATCGAACATCCGGAGTGGATTCCCCCAGAATGGGAAGAAAAACTGGATCTGCGTGCTGGTCACGATCGCGGGCGCATCTATCGGGTGGTGAAACGTGGAACCACTCCAAGGAAGGTTCCCGTCATAGCGGGGATGAATGTTCCCGATTTAGTGGCTCTGTTAGGTTCTGAAAACGGCGAACTGCGGGATCTCGTGCATCAACAGTTGTTGCAAAGTGCGACTGTGGAGGATTCCGCCAAAGCATCTCTGGTAAATCTGGTGCGATCAGGTCAACGCCCGGCTGCCCGCCTGCACGCTCTCGCTGTCCTGGACGGGATCGGGCAACTGGATGACGATGTCCTGCGCGCTGCGCTTAAAGATCCGACCGCCCCTGTGCGGCGGGAGGCGATCCGGTTGAGTGAAGGGAGGGCACGTTTGCTGGTGGACATGGAAGCTATGGATCTGGCAGGAGAAGACTTGTCGGTCCTTCTCCAACTTGCGTCTTCCGCGGGCGAGTTCTCAGAGCCGAAAGCTGGCGAACTCCTCGGTGCTTTGCTCGCGCGCCATGGTGGTAACCATTGGATGCTGGCGGCGATCATGAGTTCGGCCACACATCACGCGGGGGCACTCACCGATGTCCTCATTGCACAGAACTCAACACAACTGAAGCCGCTGCTCCCGGCGGTAGAATCCATGATTGCCCTGAATGCCGCGGTGTCCCCCGAATCATTACTGCCAAAACTCGCCAAAGGAAATTGGGGGAGAAGCGTTTCAAGTGGTTTCCAGCATTCTTGCTGCCGGTGTCACTGAAGGAATGGAGCCAGTCATTGCTCTGGCGGCATCGAGTGCGAGGGATGAAAGCGCTGCGGGATCGGTGAGGGCCGAGGCGATTTCTCTCTTGAGTGCTGCCGGGCAGCGTGATCAGTTGCCATTTCTACAGTCGCTCCTCGGCTACGAGATCCCTTTCGAAGTTCAATCGGCTGCCATCAGTGCGATGGGTGAACTGGGTTCAAAGGACGATGCACAGATGCTGTTGAAGCGCTGGAATCAACTGGGGCCAGCCGTCCGACGTTCTCTTGTTGCCGCCTGCATTGTCAAGTCTGACTGGTCGGCCGCTCTGCTCGATGCCGCCAACGCGGACCCATCGATTCTTAACAGCCTGACGGACTCAGATCGACAGCGGTTACTGGCCAGCTCCGTGGTGGCTGTCCGTGAGCGTGCGGCAGAAGTTTTTGCTGCAGCCCATACGTCGCCGGTGGCTGAGCAACTCGAGGCATTGCAAGTGGCTGACTCATTGAAAGGGGATACCGCTCATGGCCGGGAGCTCTTCACCTCCCAGTGCTCCATGTGCCACAAGGTGGAAAATGTCGGACGTCAGGTCGGTCCGGATCTCACCTCGCTGACTGATCGTTCGTTCCAGGCAATGTTAACGGCAATCGTCGATCCGAACGCAGCGTTGGAGGACAAGTACGTCAGTTATCTCGTTACCACTAAGGCTGGTGAAAACCTGCTTGGCAGCATTGCATCCGAAACCGGAACTTCGCTCACCCTGATGCTCACGGATGGCAACGAACGCACCGTGTTGCGCAAAGATCTGCAGGGCATTTTGAGCACTGGCAAGTCGCTCATGCCCGAAGGTCTCGGCACCGCAATCGAGCCGCAGGGCATCGCGGACGTGATCGCCTTCATCCAGCAGGCCCGCCCGCCGCACAGCAAGTTTCCCGGAAATGAACCGCAGCTGGTGGCCGCAGACAGCAGTGGCAGGATCGAACTCTTGGCGACCAAAGCCTACATTTATGGTCCCGAGATCCGCTTCAGCACCCGTTACCGGCAACTGGAAAACTGGCTCAGCGAACGGGATGAAGTCGCTTGGCAAGTCGACGTTCCCAACGACGGGAGCTACACGGTCGAGGTTGAGGCCTCGTGCGAAAGTGAAGTTCCCGACAACACTTTCCAGATCATCGCCGCGAACGACCGCATCATCGCTAACACACCACCCACAAAAAATGAAAACGACTTTCGTGTGCGCCCCATCGGGACGATCAAGCTCAGCGCCGGTCGGCAGGAAATCGTGATGCGAGCCGCCGCCCCAATCAAACGCCGCCTGCTGGATTTGAGAGGCGTCTATCTGTCGTCGACACCGAAGCAATAAGTCTGGTGGTCCACTCGCAGGCAGGCGGTCCGAGCCGTCCTGTTGGGAGTGGGGCAACCGGGATTGCCTGAGTCGGAGCGCCCAACTGTAACTCCGCGAGCGAGCGATCAAGAAAGCGAGACCGGCCGTCTCGGCGATCTTCTTCCCGCGGTTCAGTTTTCCATAACGACCCCATGTGCCGCCCTCCAGCCCTCGGGCTGCGATGACAGGCGAGACGCACTCGCGAACGGGTTCGAATTGCTGCCATATCGTAGGGAGCACGCAAATTCCCCCTTTCCAGAGGGCATGGCCCGTGATACCGATGTGTTATGGACAAGGAACAGCGCCGTCGTCAAATCGAGCATCAGTTTCGCGAGACCGCCCGTAAGGAGGTCGAAGGGCGAACCATGGGCGCAAAAGTATGGCGTCAGGCCTTGGAAGAATGCGATGGCGACGAAGATCGAGCCCGCGAGCACTACATCACGCTTCGCATTGAAAACCTCCGGGCAGAGTTCAAGCGCCTGGCAAAGCAGGCGATCCAACTCGATAAGGAGCAGAAAGTGAAGGAAGGAAAGGCCCTCCTCTATCAGGAGGAGCTGAAACAAGAGGCAAAGGAACAGCGCCGGACAGCAAAAAAGCGGCAAGGCGAAAGCGATCTGAGCTACATCGCGATCATGCTTGCCTTTGTAGTTGCGGTCATTGCCATCGTTCGTTCGATGACTGCCGGTGGGTGATCCTGCATTCAGTATCCCGTATCGGGAAGCCGCGGCGGGAAGGCCTCCATTGCCAATAAATGCACGGCCCAGCCCTAGATCTGCGTTGAATGACAACGCTATCATGCGGATTTGGCTTGAGTGTCATCTACGCATAGGATTCAGAGTGGCAACGTCAGGCCGTTGCCGTTCCTGAATTGTTGTAATCGAGTCGTCATGTCAGCCGAAACATCCAGCGCAACTCCCTCCGATGGAAACGGGCATCAGTCGATGCCCTCTTCCAGCGCGCAGGTACGGGTACGGGAAAGGGGACTTCAGTTCCTGCTTGGACTGGTGAAGCATCCCATTCTCCCGGTGATCATTTTCACTCTTCTCTCCACTTTCCTTCACAATATCGATCCACCGTCAAAAGGCGAATTCTATCCGTTCTCCAACTTTCCGATGTATGCGAATCCCAGAGACAGGGACCTCGAATACTTTTTCCTGGAGCATGGCGATGGCACACCACTGGCTTGTTTCGGATACACCGGATACACTGCGTCAGGCGTCAAAAAATTGATGCGTTCCGAGTCCATGGCCTACGCGAAGGCGAACGGATTGAAGTGGAACAAGAAAAGCAGCTGGCTCACAGCCGAGGTGCAGGCAGAGATCGGAACCACCGTGCTCGCCCATCTTCGCAAACGCTCTGAGGATCGCGCAACTCCTTTTCGCGGCGACATAGCGCTGGCCCGCGGCATCATCTTTGTAAACGAAGACGGCAAGATGGAAGATTCCTCTGAGACCATCGCCAGGAACTCAGCACCACATGGTGATCCAGCCTCGAACAAAATTCCATGAGCGCAAGCATCGAGTTAGCCAGGCGAATCCGGTCCGCGCCATGGGTCAAGCGCCTGTGCGCTGGGACGTTTCGCCCGGCACCCGTTGCTTCCTGGGAAGTGCTCATCATGCGCGTGCTCTTCGCTTGTGTCGTGTGGCAGACCATGCCCGAAAATTTTCACTACGCGGAGCAAAAGTACCCAAACGGAATCGCCAGATGGTACGACTTGACCTGGCTCTGGTCGGGGCATGAATACAGCCTGGCCTGGATGGGCATCGAGAATCCCGTTTCCGCCATGGAGATCATTCGCGTCGTTGTTGCCATCAGTCTCCTGTTCTACGCCGCAGGTTTCCTGCTGCCCATTTCATTGCCGCTGATCACCGCTGCCAGCGTCATCGTCCGCACTTATTACAACTCTCAGGGATCGATTCACCACGGATGCCAGATGGTCACATCCATCCTCTTGTTTCAATCCATCGTGGTGTTGGGGTTTGCGGGCAGGCGATTGTATGGACGAGTGGTGGCCAAACCGTTTCGATTTCCGGAAGGGCTCAGCATCTGGAGCTATTTTCTCTACTACTCGCAGGGGGCGATCGCGGGCTGCTACGTCATCGCGGGCCTTACCAAAATTGTGCGCACCGGTGGAGACTGGTTTTGGAACAGCCCGTACATGGCACTCGAAGTCATCAAGACCGAGAAGCAGGAATTTTACAGCACACTTGATCACAGCGTGCTCGGCACTCAGACCGTTTATGCCGAGTGGATGCTCAACTATCCCAACCTTGCCCGCCTGTTCTTAGGCGCGGGAGTCTTTCTCGAACTCTTTGCCATCATGGCCCTCTTCAGTCGCAGTACCGCGCTGATGATCGGAGCGGGTATGATCCTGTTTCATCGCTCGGTCGACATCGTCATGAACCTCCATTTTCGCTTCAACGAGTATGCTGTGTGGATTTTCTGCATCAACCTGCCATTCTGGGCCGCCCTCGCCATGCGAAACGCCCGCGACCGAGGACTCACGGGAGTCACAGACCTTCCCCGCAAAACGTCTTGAACAGCAGCACCGATGGGACTAGCATCCTCCCACGATCTTTTTTTAGGAGAGTGATGGGTGCCTGGTGGCCTCCGCGGTCTTCAAAACCGTTGAGAGTAGTTATGCTGCTCTGGTTGGTTCGATTCCTTCCCTCTCCGCCACTCCCTCAGGATCAAGTGGGTTACGGCGATACTTTTGGGTGGTATTGTTAGGGTTCGAAGATTTGGAGAGGGCTCGTGATCCCAAAAAAAGCCCAAAAACCGATCGAGTTGTGCATGAGCACCCGAAAAACCACCAGAAAAGTGGCTTCGTTTGTCGGTTTCGATCCCAAAAAAGCCCAAATTCAAATTCTGGAAATTTAGGCCAGAGATCCCATAGGCACGCCCATTCCGATTGCCGGCCGAGAGTGGCCCCGCCTCGAATGAGAGCTCCCGCCGGGTCGGCGCTTACTTTCCGGCATTCTCCCCGTGATGTTTTCGGCTGGATGACGAACTACAGGCTCATGAGTGCCGAAACAGTTCCATGCCACCGATCAATCGAGGGCGCGCCAGTGCTGATGAACAAGCAGCAGGTCGCCGACTGGCTCGGCGTGTGCGTCAAGACGATCGACAACTGGCTGCTCGAAGGCTGGCTTCCTGTGATCCAGCCAAGTCCCCGCATCCAGAGGTTCAATCCGACGCGCATCCTCGCGACCATGGAAGAGCTATTCGGTCGTGGGAATGGCTATGAGGAGGGCAATGATAGTTCGGCAACCATTCACGCCCTCAAGTCACGATGAGCAGTGGTCGCAAACCCGAACTGACAATCGTTCACTGTCCTGACCGGAGCAAGCCGTGGCTGGTCAATGTCCCCGCAAGTCTCTCGGAAAATGGCAAGCGCCAGCGCGATTACTATACCTCGAAACGCCATGCAGAAGCGAGAGTCCGTGAACTGACCCGAATCTCGACACGGGAAGAAAGCCGTTCAGATCTGACTGCCGCACTCGAGCCGTTCGGAGCCAGCCTTTGGGATGCGGTCAATTTTTTCACAGGCATGCAGCAGCGATTCGGTCCCCAACTTGAGGAATTTGGCGCGACCATTGACGACGCCATCCGGTTCTTCCTGGAGAATCAGCAGGAACGCGCCGCCAGCTGCGAGTTCTGCGAAGCAGCCGACGAGTTCAAAGCCGCCAAAGCCCATCGGCGACAGCGGACAAAGAACGACTACGATCATGTCTTCGGAAAGCTGACGTCTCACTTCAAAGGCAGGCTGCTCCGCGACATCACGCCTCGTGACATCGAGGCAGCTCTTGGCAAAGAGTGTCCTGGAGACTTCGGACGCCGCAAGTTCATGGCGGTGCTGAAGACGCTGTACAACTGGTCGATCCGACGCGACTACGCATCGCAGAATCCCATCCTCAAACTTGATCCGGTCGAGATACGGCCTTCCCAGAAACCGATCCTCTCGAACGAAGAGGTTCGCCAGCTTCTGAGCGTCTGCTCGGACGAGATCCTGCCATACTACTTGTTCGGGACGTTCTGCGGCATCCGGCCAAAAGAGCTCCAACGCCTCGAATGGAAGCACGTCAACTTCGAGGAACGACACATCCACGTGCCCGGATCCGCTTCGAAGACTTGGGAACACCGTTACGTTGATATCGCTGACAATCTCTTCGCATGGCTCGACATCTATGGCCGAGCTCGCTGCGGCAAAATATGCCCCGGCGACTTCGCCAACAAGCACCGCGCCAACTACAAACGCTCCGGCCTGAAAAAGTGGCACCAGGACGTCATGCGCCATACCTTCGCGAGCAATCACCTTGCCCACTTCGGCGATCTCGATGCTCTCTTGCAAGCAATGGGACACCGATCGAGTCCACAGACTCTCTGGCGCTACTACCACCGAGCCCGGACGAAAACCGAGGCCGCCGATTTCTGGGCGATCTCGCCCGAATGCCGGACAGGCGAGCCCAGGTTGGCAGCGCTGTCGTAAAAGATTTCTGCGATAAGTGCGCTTTCGTGACCCTCGACCCTCGGCACCCGATTTGACTTGAGTTCGCGGGGATCTTCAAGCCTGAAGATGGCTTGGGCGGGCGCACGAAAAACAAAAATCCTCCCTCGACGGGCGACGGGCAGGATCGTCGGCGGTTGGCGAGAGGGCATTCCCGCTCCGTTAGATCATCCGAGCCCTGAGCCTGGCACCTGGCACGCCAGCTCCTCCGGTTCACCAATCGGCTGGGGGTGCCTCGGCCTCGTCGGTCTAGCCACTGCTGCCCGACGGGTAGCGGCTGGACGTTCCGAGGGCGAAAGATTCGATCCCAAATGAATGGCAATCTGCATTCTGCATCCGCCCCATATCATATGCAGAGAAAGCGAACCTCTTGGAGCAATGGTTGTCACTGTCTGCAGAATTCGATCCCTGCGCTGCTTGACCCGATGGTTTGGCTTTGATAGCTTTCGATCGGATTGTGGAGACTTACATCGATATTCCCGACGAACTCGCAGCACATTTTTTAAGACTGCACCCTATGTCTGCCAAAAGTTGGCTCGACCGGCTTCCCCATGCCGTTAACGAGACATGTGAGCGTTGGGGACTGGAGCTTGACGAGCTCGCTACTGGTGGGAAGGGATCTTACGTCGCGTTCGGCACTCGAACCGATGGAACCCAAATAGTATTCAAAGCTGTGCCGGATGTCGTTGGTGGACAAGCGGAGATCGAGTCGCTACGCCTTCGCCGGGGCGCCGGAGCGCCCCGGCTACTTGCTTCGGATCGCCAGCGTGCAATCTTTGCGATGGAGCGGATCGTTCCTGGTGTCCCGCTAGAGCGGATCGTTCCTGGTGTCCCACTTCAGCACGATCCGGACAACGATAAAAAGGCAATCGAAGCACTGACGCGACTCCACATGCAGATCGACGCCGATCCCGACGCATCTGATATCTCTCGCCTCGCCGACAAGTGCCGGAATGACCTCGAGCAGCTTGTTATCCGGAACATAACGATTGATACCGGGCTCGATACCAGTTTCTTACAGAGAGTTCAAAGTTTCGCAAATGAGGTGCTCTCTGAGCTGCCGAGTACCGAAGTGCTGCTCCACGGTGACTTTTGGCCTCCAAATTTGCTGGAATCGGCTCGCGGTCAATACGTCGCCATCGACGGTTTCCCTTCCTGGGGTGACCCCACCTACGACGCTGCCCGCTGGTTGGTGTGGAGCGAAGACCATCTGGCTACGACCGCCCAATCCCTAAATTCCAGAATCACGGTTTTCGGCGAGAGCCTCAGCTATTCGACAGAGCAGATCCTCCGCTGGATGCTTCCGCTGGCGGTCGACAAACACATCGCTCACCACACATACCAGTTGGATGGATTTGGTGAACCCCATCAGCGATTGGGCTCGAGCAAGCTACTGAAGATAGTCGCCAAACGAACAGGGCTCCAACCTTGAAGCCGAGAGGGATGCTTGTTCGAAAAACGCCAATGGTCGCCGTTGGCTGTTGGGGGGCAGATCAGCAGCACCGCAGCATGTTCGACTACGAGTTCAACGGTGTGGAAAATACTGATCTTCTCGTCGCATAGACCTTGCCCAGCCGGGCCAGCGCGCTGCCTCAAGGCGTCTCGCTGTAGATAAAATTCAGCATCAATGCTGAGCCACTCCAATTATGTATGTACTGACTTCTGGTGTCTGGTGGAATAATCCCAGAAAATGAACACCGGATGGTTAAATCTTGGGCACGTTAGGGCTTGGAGTTGGCGTTTTCGAGTCTCTCAGATCCTTCGGGAGCTAGGCTTTCATCGTGGGGGCTGTCCTCTTTGTTTCGAGGAAGGTGAAAGGCATCCCCCGTTCAAACGATAGTAGTCGAAGCTACTGGCCCGGAGAACGATTCGGATAGCATCGATGATCGCGGTCGCGGTCTTCCCGAGTCGTTTCCCCGACGAAGACTTTTAGTTTCCAACTGCCCGGTCTAAACCCACCGTCTTTAGTCGGTCAGCTTTAGCGGACTGGCAAATAATGTTGGAAATTGAAGAATCCCGTTGAGCATTGGCAAGGCAGAATGGAGTGCTAGCATTCTCGGTGCGTGCTGAGAAGCGGCTTGAAACCGCCACGCGGTCGTCGGCTTCAGCCGCAACAGGACTTTCAGTCCGCATATAACCCACCGTCTGGAGACGGTGGCCGTTGAGTTCGAGCTTGGTCTGAGAGTGCGGAGCTACAGGGTAGCGCGACTTGCCGAGATCTGCATTCACGAACAAAACCCTCGACTACTGGCACTTGATGCCGGTGTTCGAACTTGTTGACCACGGCGCGAATTTCGGTACAACGCTTGCGGTGCTTAGAAAAGCGAAGGATTGAGTCGATCGCACTCGGTTCGTTGGAGACGACGGCGCCGACTCTCCGCGACATCGTGGTCGGTCTAGTTTGACGCAGCGCGCGATTCACTTGCCCAGCTTGATCACGATCACCCCGTGTCCAGCTTCCTGGAAAGTGTCGACAACCTCGCCACCGATCAAAAACATTCCCACCTTGCCATGGTGCAGATGATTTACCTCGGTATAGTTGAGCTGGCCGCGCTGGTGCAGTGCTGCGTATGGCTCCAGTTTCTTGGGCAGAGGAGTTTGTTTCTGCGGCATGACTAGAGGTGTGCCGAACAGAATCAGCGGGATGACGATAGTGGCTGCGACGAGGCCCCCCGTTAGCCCGCCGATGAGGCTGGGTGCGATTCGCGTCCGCTGTTTGTGACAGCGGTCCGACTCAGATAGTCTCTTGAGCATTGTCTCGACCTTCAACCGGAAACGGTTCTCATGATCGCGGATGCTCAGCATGGCTTCCCTGAGATCCTTGTAGGAGGGGGTGTCGAGCGACTGGGTGAGAACTTCCACGAATTCCGAACGCAACTGGGCGGCCATTGCTTCGTCCATCCCGCCCCGCGCGGTGCGCAGCATCTCCGCGATCTCCCCCGGAACCTCTTTCATCACCAGCATGATGAAGCCGACGGCTTCAAGCATTTGAAGGTGATCGTCGTCTTCCGGCAGATCGCGGAACTTGCTGGCGATCGCAAAGAATCGCTCCCGCCGATTAGGCGGGAGAAGCTCGGCCAGGGACTCTAAAGCATCAGTGTCGGCCATGGTTTAAAGAAGTGGAAGTTGGATGCAGCTCTCCTCTGGCAGCAGAATGTGGCGTGCTGAATCGAAGCCCTCGTAGAGTCCACGCTGGTAGATTTTGGCACGCACGATGTTTCGCGTGTAGTGGAAGAACTTCGAGTCCACTTCTCCGGCGATGATGGAATCGAGGGTGCAGGCATTATTGCGGATCTCGGCCTGGAACTCCTCCAGCCTCGCCCGCATCCGGATCACCACGGGTTCGAGAATTTTCACGAACTCAGCTACGTTCGGATCGTCCGTCCAATAGCGAAAATCGCAACGCGGGCTGCGCATTTCGTTGAGAACGACGAGGTAGTCGACGGACTGCTGAAGGTGTCCCGCCCATTTGAGGATCGACTGGATCGAGCCCGCGTCGTTGGTCGTGACACCGACGGCCGTGAACGCGACGCCCATGTCGGTGGCGTATTCGGCGGCTTCTTCGAACCACGCCTGCGTGGCGTTGGATGCGCCGCCCGCCAGGTCAGCGAGCACGACGTCTGCGCCGGAGTCGAAGGCGCTAAAGAAGGCGTCGAGAGATCCTTCCTGATGGATGTCTAGCTTGTCCGCTTCCGGGAAGAAGCTTTGAAAGCCGCTGTTGTTGGCGTTCTCGATATCGAAATCGAGAAGGGCAGGCTTGATGCCGCTGGCGCGATACCAGCTTGCAAGGGCGAGGGCAACTTCAGTCTTGCCGACGCCGCCTTTGCCTCCCTGGGTGAAGACTGCGCGCTTGGTCGGCTGAGGCGTCATTTCGGGTTTTGGTGTGTTCATATCGATGGTGTGTTGGTGATCTGTGGCAATTCGTCGTCTGTGCCGAAACATCACAGAAAATCGTATCAATCTCTCAGCTCTCCAGATCGGAGGCGGCATCACTCGTCGTTGAGCAGGCCGTTGGAACGCGTCCTTAGCGGGCCATCGCGAAAAAAGAACTTCGCATCCTTCGCCTTGCGAGCCCGGGGTTGAGTTGGTATTGGCGCGTTACCTGATAGCGGATCGCGATGTGCGATGCCGGATTCCCCCTGTGGCGCTTCGCGTGTCTCTCCCTTGCCTTTGACGATTCCGCGTCGGCGGCAGAAATCAGAGATCGAGCGCCCACTGATCTGCAGACCGAGCTGCTCAAGGAGCAGGTCAGCAATGGCCTGGAAAGGCCAGCGTCGGCGGCGAGCGAGCGCTATCTGGGAGCGGTGGGCTTCGAGGCGGCTCAGATTGGGGCGAGCGTGTTCTGGGAGATCGTTGGAATTCATCATCCTGTCCGCGTAGTTCGCCGTTTCGTGGAGAACATCACAGGGAAAGCGCACGCGTCCCAAATCAGGCGTTCCACAAGGGTGCCGGAAGAGTTCCGAAAGGGTTCCAAAATGCGGAGGTTTGGAACGGTTGCGGAACGGTTTGCGTGGAGGTGCCATTCCTATCCACGAAGTGGATAGGGCATTGTGTCCCCTAATAATAATTCCCCTTCCTACCGCGGAATCCTGGTGCAATTAGACGTACCGCTAGGGAATCCGCGCCCGTGCGCGCCTAGCAGTACGACATTGCACACCTACCCGACACCGCAGCTTGCGGCGACTCTCCGCGTCATCACCGACGATTCGCAGAGCGACCAATTCACTCCTGCTGCGTTGCAATTGACCTCTCGAGATCGGATGTCACCAACCGGGACTGTTACGGGAAATCTCAAGAAATCGTCACCGGGATGTGATGTTTCCGGTCAGATGGCGAACTACGCGAGGAATGATCACGGCAAAAGCAATTACCGGCGGGGCGACTTACCTGGCAAAGCACCTTCGCGCGAACGACTACTACGCGGAAGGTGAGAAGATCGAGGGCGAATGGATCGGCAAGGGTGCCAAGGAACTGGGACTCGAAGGTGTGGTCGATGCGGAACATTTCGAAGCGCTGCGTTGCAACCGGCATCCCATTACCGGTGAGCAACTGACGGCGCGCAAGAAGAACAAGATCAGGATCAGGAACCCGCGCACAGGGAAACTCGAGGAACGACAGGCGGTGGCGTTTCATGACATCACCCTGAGCGCCCCAAAGGCCGCAAGCATCGCTGCGATCGTCGGCGGCGACGAACGCATCGTAGAAGCGTGGCAGCAATCTGTCCGGTTGGCGGTCGCCGAAATGGAACGCTTTGCTGCTGTGCGCCTCCGAACTGGCCAATTCGCCAATTCGGAAAAGCTGCGCATCACCGGCAACGTGGCCGGGGCGCTGTTCTTCCACGACGCGAGCCGCACCCTGGATCCGCAACTGCACGGCCACGCGGTGATGGCCAACGCCAGTTTCGATAAGGAGCGCGGCCAGTGGCTGGCGCTCCAACCGAGGGCGATGCTGGAGGCGAGCCCCTACGTCCGCACGTTCCTCTATCACGATCTCGCACGGAGGTTGTCCCAGCTCGGCTACGAGATCGAACCGGCTCGGCGGGGCGAGGGTTTCGGTATCGCTGGGATCTCGGAGGAGATCGAGGAACAGTTCAGCAAGCGGGCGCGGCAGCGTAAGGCGTTCGAAGAGCGTTACGAGAACGTGTTCGGCCACCGCCCCGACAAGAGGCGCATCGAGCAGTTCATACGGGATAACCAGGGCACGGCCGAGGTGCGATTTCGCGCCGAGTTCAAAGCCGCGTTTGGCAAGTCCCCCGATGACCCGGCCGTCGCGGCCTTCGTCATCGATTGGAGGAATCAAAAATTGACTGAGATCTCCACGCCGGAGGTGCGACAACAGCAGCGCGACCGGCTCGGCGAAAAAGGCATGCGTGCGGTAGATGAAACCAGGACTTTCATGCCGGCGTTCTCCAGTCCGCGCCGCACCTGCGACGCAAGTTCGGCGTGTCCGATCGGTTGCCAGCGTCCTTCCGCCATTGGCGTCCTGACGCGTTCGAGTTGTTCCGGCTCGACGTGCGCCGCGCCACAGTGTAAGAGGAGATTGTTAAGTTTCATGGGTTCAATTGATTGCGTTGTTATTCCGATGTAGTTAGTTAGACCGGTGAGCTTATTGGCGAGAGGGGGTTGCCGCCCCCTCCCGCCTTCGCCTTCCCGGTGGTTTGCTCAGGCGGCTGCGGTAGCCCGGCTCGGTTTATCCGCCTTCTTCGCTTCTCCCTTCGGTTGCGAATCCTTGGTCTTGGCATCGTCCGCCGGGGCGGTGAGGAACTGCCAGTCGTTCACGCGAATGAGCAGGCGCGAGTGCGGCTTGCCCTCGTGTTCCCACTGGTCGAGCAGCAGGTAACCATCGACGTAGACGGGTGTCTTGGTGTTGATGTGCCTGGCGAAAGCCTCGCCGCGCTTGCCCCAGATTTCGAGGTCGATGGCGGCGATCCGCTCAACGAATTCGCCGTCTCCCTTGGGGAACTCCATGTTGTGCATGAGGCGTGCGCTGGTGACAGTCGAATCGCCAGCCTGGCGAGTTTCAGGGGCTTTGGTGATGTTGCCGGTCAGCTGTATTTTGTTTGTTTGGAACATTGTCAGTATTTTCTTTCGGTTTGTTAGGGTCAGGTGTTTTTCAGTTCAAGAGGGAGCGTTTTATCGCTCTCTCACTACATCAAAACACTACTGTGTAATTGAACAGTTTTCAACTAAAAAGCAGAGATAAATGCATTAAAATATGACTTATAACACACTGACAATGAAGGCTTTCTCAGATGCCGGGAGAAATACTCTAACATACGCACAATCGCGACTTGGAAAAACCGCCGTTTCCGCTTCCTGGAGTCCCGCTAGGCACCCGCCCCCAACCCAGCGCTCCAACCCGCATTTTCGCCCCTTCGGGCGACTGACTTCGGGAGGCAACGGTCGGCGCGGAGCCCCTCCTGACAGAACTGCAAGGAGAGCAACATTAGGAGTGAGAAAGAAAACCATTTTTTTCTTTGAAGAAAAAATGACGCTCCGAAGGTGGCATCGGCCATAGGCCTGGAGTCATAAGGAAAAATGCCGGAGGGAAGGAGGGCTCCCTTCGGGATACCCATTTTTCCGTTGATGCCCGGTCGGCCGGTGCTGGGGTGCGGAGCTTTGGAAATGTGTCCCGCCCTGCGGCTGACTTGTGAGGGCGCAGGTGGTGCGGAGCCTGTCCCCTGGCCGACCCGCACGGGGCGCTGACTTTCCGTGAAGCGCACGGTGTCGAAATGCGCGATGCTCCGGGCGGTGGGAGTTCGGGTGGCGGTGCAGCGCGCATTTCGACACGGTGTAAGACAAGTCAATGAATGGCGAAGCGTGACAGTCGGGGCGCGGCGCTGGGTCTGGAATCCGTGGAAGGTCGGGCGCAGGTGGTTGGGGGGGGGAATCCAGACCGAGGGTCGCGGTGGTGCGTGGTGATCCGAGCAGAGTGGGGGTTTCTGCGGTGGCGGCGCGGGCAACGGCGGATAGCGCTACCGCAGAATCCGCCACCGCACGAGGCACTTCTCCGGGGCGGTGGCACTTGTTCGGGATCGTCGTGGCGTGCCGACGAAGGAGGACTGGGGCGAGCCCGATCTAGTGTCACCGGGGGGCGGAGCCTCCTACCTACCGCCATGCGGCAATTGATCCATGCCGCCTTCCCTCCTCTGCCTCAGCGGGAGAGAGCCGTATCCACAAGCTCTTGTCAGGCCTACCGGATGACTGCTTTGTCTACTACGAGCCATTGATCGACGGGCGGCACCCAGATTTTGTCGTGATCCTGCCTCAACTGGGAATTCTTGTCATCGAGGTGAAGGGTTGGTTCGCCAAGCAGCTGCGGCATCTGGAAGAAGACACCGTGACCTTAGTTGATCGCAATGATCGGATCGTGCGGGAGAAGCCTCCAGAGAAACAGGTGCGCGACTATCTGTTCAGCTTGATGCGGATCGCCTCCGAGCACCGCTGGGCCAGTCGCCTCTTGAATCAAGACGGCAGGCATCAGGGCAAATTCCGCTTCCCGTTTGCGCCACTCGTGGTGTTGTCGAACATTTCAGCGTCATCCCTTCAAGACAACGGCATCGATCAGGCTGATTGGGAGCGCCTTTTTCCAAGCGCACGCACCCTGACCAGAGACCAGATCACGTCGATGGAGAACCTCCGCGGTGTCGGACTCGTCAACGCCTTGCGCCCTTACATTCATCCCTCGTGGTCGTTCGCGCCACTGGGTAAAGAAGAGGTGAAAGCATTGAGAGCCATCGTGCACCCCGAGATCCTGTTGGGTGATCAAGTCAGCATCCAGAACCTCGAAAGCGTTCCTAAGGTGATCAACGATCAACAGGACGTTCTGCAAGTGCTCGACGCGATTCAGGAAGAACATGCCCAAGCATTGGGAGATGGACATCGCATCATCTACGGCGTTGCTGGTTCTGGCAAAACCGTACTGCTGGTGGCGCGCGCCAAGCGTCTCGCTCAGGCGGGTCACAAACGTGTCCTCGTGACCTGTTACAATTACATGTTGGCCGATCAACTGCGTGAGCAATTGCGCGACTATTCTGCCGTTTCAGTCAAAACCTTCCACGCCTGGGCTATCGGACAGGGATTGTCGTGGCAACCAGACGAACCTAACGA
>JAQCER010000705.1 GCA_027618625.1 Verrucomicrobiota bacterium | reverse complement strand
GGAGCAAATGTCGATCAGGTGATCAAATTCCGACTTGGAGCAGACGGTATTCGCTACACTGATGACGATGAGCGATTCACCGATCTCGTCCACCTCAACAGCTTTCTGCAAATGGAGCAGCGGAGGTATGTGGTGATCGAGCCCCTGCTGACCGTGAACCACCCCATCCGCCGCATCGAAAGCAAAGGAACCGTGAGTGACTATTCGAAAACCTTGATCGCAATCGTCGGTCCGGGCATACGAGTCTTGCGCGAGAAGCCTGAGATGGGTAAACCAGTCATTGCCGCTGTGCCAACCGATGGTAATGCTGGCCTGTCACCAACTACCGAAACCTCTGATGCCCAAAGCCCGGACACTACTGCTACCCTCCCAGACTGAAGGCTGGGAAGTGTGGATGTGTGGTAACACCACCTGCACCCTGAAGAGATCGGTCGCCACTCCAGTTGATGCTAAGGTGGCTGGACCAGGCACGGTAGTCGGTGTTCCTGCAAAGTATTGTCGAACGATCGGCCTCAGTCTTCCGACGAAAGATCCCGTGGTGATGCGGAAGATGGCCTATTCCCAGCTGGAACGCCGCGGGCTGGAGCGAGGTTCTGCGAAGGAGACGCTGTTCGATTGCCATATTTTATTGCAGAGTAGGGGGAAAGATCACACGGAAGTGAGCGTGGACGTGATGTCGGAACTGCCGGACGGACTTGAGCTGGAGAATGCGCGTGGCTTTACCGCATCCGCGCGACTCTTTCCATTGCCCGATCACAAGCTGCTGCTGTCCCAGGAGCAGGGGCAACTGGTTCTCAGCGTCGGTCGTAATGGGAAACTGATCCATAGCCAGGTCATCGGCCCGTTTGAGCGCCTCCAGAATGGTGCCGCTCAGGAGATCAATCTGACACGCATTGCCTTGGAAGGCGAAGGGGTGATTGACGAGCGGACCAACGGACTGGTTGTCTGGGCGGATTGCACGGAACACGATCTGGCGAACTTTCGTGCAGGACTGGATCTCCCCGTGGAACTCAAGCTCAGGCCAGCGCCGTCAGCAGCGCTTGCATCTGCTGCGAGTGCCGGTCAACTCGTTCCAGCTTCAGTGAGGCTGACTCGCAGCCGCCGCCGTCGCACTTTGATGGTCATCTGCCTTATCGCAGTTCTGGTGATGGCGTATCTGGCAGCGCTTCATCGTATGAAGAGCCGGTTGGATTCGATGGAGGCACAGATCCCGAATCTTGAGAAACAGGTCGATCAGACCAAGGATGTTGCGGCGAAAGTCCAGCAGGCCCAGGAACGGTGGAATGCCCTCCGACCAGTCCTGGAACCCAAGCGCTACCCACTGGTGCACCTGTCCCATATTGCTAGAGTAATGCCTGGAGGCGGCATCCGAGTGACAGATTTCGAATCGAAGATCAAGGAAGTGAGCGTCAAAGGCGTCGCGCGAGATACCGCCGCAGCGTATGAAATGTTTCGACTGGTAAAGGAAAATGAGGAATTAAAAGTGTACAATTGGGACATGCCGCAGCCGACCGTGCAGAACGACAGCCGCGCAAGTTTCGAAATCAAAGGCAATCTACGTTAATTTTTATGCGGACGCTGCGAACATCCGAGTGGATTCTCCTGATACTGACGTTTGTGGTCATCTTCACTGTTGGCAATGTCATCCTTTGGAATAAACACAAGGAGCGGGAGAAACAGGTCAAGGCCAAGCTGGCCAAGCTGGAAGAGCAGCTGGCGACCAATCTCGCTTACGCGCCGGAGCAGGCATTTTGGTTGCCGAAGGACGAGTGGCTCGATGCCAGAATGCCTAAGATGTCCGACTTTGGTGCAGAGCAAAGTTCCCTGTTGGAGTATCTGCAGACCACGGCACGCGAGCGCGGAATTCGGCTGAACACTCAGACACTGCAGAAGCCGGCGGATGGCAGCAAATTCCACAGTGTTGTCTCGGTCACGATTCAATCGAATGGGCCGGATCAGGCGATTTACGACTGGCTGTCTGAAATGCAGTCACCGGAGAAGTTTCAGTATTTCAGTTATCTCCAGCTCGACCCCTACGACGCCGGTCGGCCAAAGCTGGAAATGGATTGCCGCTTCACGTTGTCCCGATGGTTCCAACCTTGATATGATGACCACTATGAAATGGATGACTTCACTCTGGTTGACAGGTCCGATCGCCGCAGTTTCGCTTTGCGGAGCCATCGCTCAGGATACCAAACAAAGCGAAAGCGATCTCCCTAAGCCGCTGGATACCGAAATTTTCAAGACATTGAAAGATGCTCCACCATTTCGGCGAGTATTGAGTCTTTCGGATTCGCTGGTGCTCACGGGAGTCGCCAAGGTTTCCACCAACACCGTCGTCACCGTTCTCAATACAGCGACCAACGAAAGCTTCGTCGTAGGTAACGAGCCCAATGCGCAGGGGTGGTCGCTGGTGTCGGTAGAGGGAAAAGGGAATTTGAGAAATGTCGTGGCGACCGTGGATGTGGGGAATCAGCAGGTGGCCATTCGATTCGATCCCCAGCGACTCCAGCCAGAGCTCATCCGGCGCAACAGGAGGCTTGCGGCAAAGCCCGGGCAGAAGCCTGATGGCGAACCCGTTCAGGAACTCATGAAGCATCTCGACCAGGAATTGCTCAGCCTCTTTGAAACCCTCAATCCCACCAAGCAGGAAGAATTCCGCCAGTCACTCGCCGACTATGCCGACGCCTACCCGGATTCTCCAGATGAATTGCGGGCCAGCTTTGTCCGGCGCAAGCTCAGGGAGTTGCGATCAGAAGCAGAAGAGGATGCGGAGAATTGAGAGTGACTTTACGGATGGTTCGGCAAAGCTCGAATCTAGGCTTTATTCCCTCAGTTTCTTGGTATAGCTGGCCGGCCGACGCCCCTCCCTCCGAGTCCTTCCAGGCGAGATAGCCATCGCCGATCTGTCGATAATCAGGAACCATTGATACATTGATAATCGACCAGACCCGGTCAAGTCTGTTATCTACAAATAATGCCACGTCCCTTAAAAATGCCTTATTGAATCAGCAAGTTCAAATACCACATCAGCACACAAACATAGATAACTATCGCCAAAAAATAGATCATCATTGCTAGAGGCATCATACGATCACCGCCAGCAAACAACCTAATTCCCTTCCCTCCACATAATTCAACGATTGCTAGAAAAGCCAAAC
>JAQCER010000704.1 GCA_027618625.1 Verrucomicrobiota bacterium | reverse complement strand
ATTGAGCTAACAGCACTTTTGAAGGTGTCGTCCTGCTCAGATGTAAGGATCGCCTTCGAAGCGAGTCTCTGCTCGGAGTGCACGGGTGAGCAGGTGCATGTATTCCTTTTTGGGAATGTTCTCAGCGCCCATTGTTTTCAAGTGGGCTGTCGTCCATTGGGTGTCCAAGAGCAGAAATCGCCGCTCCCGCAATCTGCCGATCAGATGCACCAGCGCCACCTTCGACGCATCGGTGGCTCGGCTAAACATGGACTCGCCAAAGAATGCGCCGCCAACAGACACCCCGTAAAGGCCACCCACGAGCTCGTCATTTTTCCACGCCTCTACAGAGTGAGCGAACCCCAGGTCGTAAAGTCGGCAGTAGCTCTCGATGATGCTGTCGTCGATCCAGGTCTCCTTGCGCTCGGAGCAGCCCTTGATGACATCTCGAAATGCGGTGTTGATGCGGATCTCAAACGGGCGCTTTTTGAGCGTCCGATCCAGCCCATGTGGGATGTGGAAGCGATCGAGGGGGATGATGCCGCGTGGATCT
Source organism: Verrucomicrobiota bacterium (assembly GCA_027618625.1). Classification (GTDB taxonomy): domain Bacteria; phylum Verrucomicrobiota; class Verrucomicrobiia; order Verrucomicrobiales; family DEV007; genus JAGROY01. The sequence continues at coordinate 2,634 of JAQCER010000704.1, read as the reverse complement.
GGAGAAAACCAGCCGATTTCACCGTTGCCCATGCCCATGGGAAATACCCCTGAGCAATAGGCGTTCAGCAGCAGTTGTGGGTCGAGTTTGGCCAAGTAGCGCTCCTTTTTGGTCAATCCGGACACTAAAGAACGCAAAACCGCAGCTGACAACCGGCGCTTTTCGTGTCATTCGTCATGCCATGCAAGCGACCCTACCAGTTGAGCACACAGATCCCATCAATTCCCGCATCCTCGCTGTGTCCGAAGACATGATCAGCGGATTTTGCCGCGACCCCTTCCAGAACATCGCCCTTGAGGCCGGAGTCGAGCTGGAGGTGGTGCTGGAGAGGGTCAGGGCAATGCTGGAGGCAGGCGTGATTCGCCGTGTGCGCCAGACATTGCTCGCCACTAAGCTGGCGCACGGAGCGCTCACTGCCTGGAAGGTGCCTGTAAGCAAGCTGGACGCTGCGTTTGACTTCATGTTTCAGCAGGATCCGTTCAGCGGTCACGTGGTCACGCGTTCGACTGACCGCGAAGTGTCTGGTTCCGCCTACAGGCTGTGGACGACTCTCAAAGTTCCGCAGGGCGAATCACTCAAGGAGCACGCCGATGTTCTTTTGCGCCTCACCGGAGCCGAGGAATACAAGCTCATGCCAGCCAACGGAATCTTCACTCTCGGGGTCGGGCACGTGCGCCGGAAATCGATGGAGCCAGGGGCAAAGTCAGATACGCCCGCTACCATGACGACAACAACGACGGTCGATCTTGAACCCGAGGAATGGAACGTGCTGCTAGCCTTGAAGGAAGAGTTGTCTGCCGACGAAATTTGCGCCAATCCATGGGACAAGCGTGCGGAGATCGCTGGAGTCTCGCTGGAAGAGTTCTTCAGAATCGCCGAGGCTCTCGATGCCAAGAAAGTGATTGGCAGATTTTCCACGTTTCTCGAGCACGCTAAACCATCGGCATCGGGCGTGCGAGTGACGCGGTTCAATGGATTGTTTCACTGGGCTGTGCCGGAAGGCATGCAGCAGGTGGCCGGATCGGAGATTGGACGTCACGATATCCTGACCCACTGCTATTGGCGCGAAGGCGGACCGGAGTTTGGAAACGTAAATATCATGGCGGTCCTGCACGGCACTGAGAAGGATCGCGTGCTCGAACACAAGGCGGCGATCGATCAGCACCTTGTCGACGTCGGGATTCCCGTCCACTACACCAATGTATTCTGGGGCGGGCGCTCCGAGATCAAGCCATCAGAGATTTCTCCGATCGTCTACCGCGAGTGGCACGACAGGCACCGCGCCTGATCCTCCTTCACCCACGAGAGCGTCGACTCTGCTCGGAATGCGTGGACTGTGTTCTGGAAGTGGACTGGATGTGGGCTGCGGCAGTCCGTCCTCTGTCCTCTACCGCTTTCGGAAAAGCGACGCAGGAGCTGCGATTGGGATCGCGAAACCCAAGGCCAGTCCCCACCACTTACCGCCTTCAGAGGGCTGACGATTTTTTGGAAAAACGGCTCTGCGAATCGAGCAATCGAGCTTAGTTCCTCTTACTTCCTTTGGCCCCGAACCATCTGCACAATCCCCCAGATCAGCATGAGTCCACCCACGGCTGCGAGCGCTGGGCCATTGTTCGTGCCGATCAACGCCAGTCTGCCGCTGAGGCCTCCGACGATAAACACAAGTCCGATGATGATATTCCACATGGGCGTGAGGATTAGATTAGAAGTTACAGATCCGTAGAGTCGTCCCTGCCCTTGAGTCGGATGAGCTTCTTCTTGATCGTTTCCAGTTCCGTGGTCATCGCGTGCAAGCTCTTGAGGCATTCGCTTTGAACCTGTTCGTCCGCAATCCCCGGCAAGGCCGGATGTATCTTCATGAACTGCAATGCGATCTGCTTGCAGGCTTCTTCGATCTTGCTGATGGCAGCGCCGCGTTCCATTCCTATCTCAATTCTTGGCCGCGCCGAGTCAGTTCGCGTTGGACATCAGGGCGGTGGAACCTGTGATCGGCTGACCACCTGGATCGATTACTTTCACGGTAACAAAGAAGATCAGCGCACGACGGCGTTGCTCCTGGACTTTGCTGCGGAACATTGCACCAAGGAATGGCAGATCACCAAAAACAGGCGTCCTGTCATTGATGGTGCTGATCTCGTCACTCACCAATCCCCCGATCACTACGGTATTGTTGTTCCAGATGGAAACGTTTGTGCTCAATTGAATCACCCGGAAAATCGGCTGAACGATCCTGTTCTCTGTCAGAACAGTCTCGCCATTTGTGATGGGGGAACCGTAATTGACAAATCCTTCGAACTCCACAACTGAAGGCGCAAGATTCAGCTCAACCGATGTTCCATCCTGGCTGATAACAGGCTCGACCTCGAACGTCGTCCCGACATTGCGAGTCTCGAATGCAGTAGGCGTCGTCGGCGTCACAGGGAAAGAAGCGCCACCACCATCCGTTGCACCACCACCAACAAACTCTTGAGGAATTTCTGGAGGATCAAATTCTGTGGGATAGATGAACTCGCGAATCAGCAGGATACTGGCACGCTCGCCGCTCCGAACCACCACCGATGGGGACGAAGCAAGATCAACTCCCTTTTTCTGAGACAAAGCCCGCAGAACGGTCTGGAAGCTCGGATCTGTGAA
>JAQCER010000703.1 GCA_027618625.1 Verrucomicrobiota bacterium | reverse complement strand
TTAGGTATCGGTGCTTGAGTTCTGGCTGCACAGAGCCGATCCGCGACGAAAGGGAGTTGGCGAATCGCCCAATGTGGTTGTCCCGGTACTCCAGCGGCAATGATTCCAAGGCTGTGCGAATGAGTTCCTGCTGGTGCATGTCAGCCTGTTGTTCATGCTTGATGGCACCCAGGTCACATGCACCGAGGCTGGCATAGAACCAGGTCTCGAAGGCCTCTGCGGTGTGTTCGTCTTCTTTCAGACTCGGCAACTCGGCGACGTAGAGCTCCGCTCCTTTGGCGAACTCTGCGAACGCGGCCTGCTTCTTTGCCACAAAATCGGACTTCCGTTCCAGCTCCTGCTCGAAATTGTTGCGGTCGAACATCACCGCCGCTTTGGCCACCTGCAGCTGCCAGGACTGCGGATGTTTTTCAACTGCGTCGGTCATGACAGTCTCCGCGACATCGTAGCCCCGGGCTATCTCGGCCTGAATCTCTTTGTCTTTGCGCTTGGTCTTCTGCTGTTGTTGCACCTCGGGCTTTTTCCAGACGGTGGCGAGATTGCGGCGCATCGTCTGTAACAGGGTGGCGATGGTTTCGGCTTTCAAGCCCTCAAGGGTGCCAAACACGTGTTCGATATCCTCGAACCGATAGACTTCTGTGCGTTTGCATGAACGCTGTGGCGAGCTTGTCTTCATCCAGATCGCCGATCTTCATCGCCCGTAGTCTCGCGATCCAGTCTGCAAGCTCCTTGAGATTGCGCACCTGCTTCGATCGGGTCAGCGGAATCGTCTCGGCGCGGTTGTTGAAGCCGTAGGAATAGTAGTAGTAACTCGTGCGGTAACGATCGGTATTAGGATTGTGGTTGGCAGTCCAGATATCCAGAAACTCGTGAGCCAACTCCAGTGCCTGCTTCGGATGCGTCGTGGCAATCGCTTCGATGAATGGGAACGCCTTTTCGTCTTCTTTAATCTTCAAGTGCAGCTGCGCCAGGATCATCGAGAATTTTGGCTGCATGCTGCTCGCGACGAACTTCATCCATTCTCCGCTGGGTGTATTTTCGAGAATGTCACCAGTAGCGATCGGCTGCTTGCTTTGCCCCTGCTGGCCGCTGTTGCCGTATCGATCGTTATCGTAGTACATGTTGCCATAGCGATCAAAGCGCAGATTGGGCTCGCCGGAGTCCGATTGATCGCGCAGGCGGGTGTACTCCGCTTCGCTGAGCCAGTTCAGTGCAAGCAAGTGCAACGTGTCCGCCCACTCTTTGGCACGATCGGGCGCAGATTTGAGCAGTGCATCTACCGCAGTCGCCTGGAGTTCCAGTTTCTTCAGACGGACTTGTGGATCGAAATCGTTCTGATTTCGAGCGGTGATCGTGCCGACCGTCCCGAGAATTTCAATTCCGCGCTCGGGGTTTTTGGTGAAGCTGTCCATGAGCCACTCCTGGCCTAACTCTTCACGAATCTTCGGTGCCAGGTCGAGCGCCCGCTCCAGCGCCTCTTCTTTTTGTTCATGAGACAATTTCTCCGCTCCCAATTCTGCCTGCGTCATCTGCCACGCCTGCTCCAGGCTTTCCTGCTTCTTCTCTTTTTCAAACAGTGCGATGTAGTAAAGCGCCAGCAGACTCAGGCCTTCAAGATTCTGGTCAGCGATCGCCTGTGCTGGTTCTGGAAGGAATTCGCCGGCTTCTGCCGCGCGGTTGACGGCGATGAGCAGTCGAGCTGCCGCGCGCTTTCTCTCTGGATCGTCGCCACCCAGGCGCTTGGTTCCCGACCGCAGTGTCACCAGCAGGTCATCGATGAAATCTCCGCGAGCGAATGCTTGTGAGAGCAGTGGTGTCAGGAGTTGGATCACCTCCCGATCGAGAGCAATGGGTGAAGCGTCCGCTAGACCCACGATGTCGTTGAGATCGAGGAATTGGAGTTCGGGGAGCTTCGGTTGTTGGGGCTGCTGGGGCTGGCCCGGCAGGAACGGGATAGCTGCGGCTGGCTCGGGCTTTACCGGAGGGGGAGTCAAAAGCCCCCTGAGTAAATGGAGATATGCTTTCTTGCGGTCGTCTTCAGCGAATTTTGTTGCAATGAAATTCCCGACTTCGGTCCACTCTCCGAGCGTAAGGTTGCGTTGGAACGATTCGAACTCCTTGTCGATCTGCTCATCAAGAGGATCTTTTCCGGGGGTGGCTGAAGCTGCCGGGGAATCCGTTGCGGGTTCCATTTTCTCCACTGCCGCAGCCTCAGCAGGCTCAGCTTCCACGGGTGTCGAGCGCGTCTTGAGAACATTCGACAAGCGTCGGTCGAATTGGAGGGTTACGAATTTCTGGATGCGCTTTTGTTCCGGCGTTATCTCGGGGGCTGCGGGGGGAGTAGTAGTCGCCGTGGTAGCCGGTGGTGTAGCTGCGTCTGCTGCACCGGTGTCGGTCGGTGCTATCTTCGTTGAGACCGATGCTTCAATGGAGACGAGTGGCGTTGTCGCACTTTGCCCAGCCGCAGACGGGGCCGCAATGCTCAAGATCCAAAGGGAAACCGGCAACCCCAACGGGAACGCCAGGGTGGGACTTCCAATGTGCTTCTTCATGTATTCAATCCTGTATTCAATCCTATGAGTTCATGCCAAACCTTAGCCGGGCTACACAACACCGACTCACACTTTCGGCCGGCATTCCAATTCCCATGCGGAGTATCCGTATCACATCACTTAGGATCCCGCACCCGATGGCGGTGGGCCCTGTCCGGCTCCGCGAGAATCTTTGGGAAGTTGGCCTTTGGGTGATTTTCCTTTTCCTTTGCCTTCGCCGCGACCGCGACTTTTTCCGCTTCCGCAGCCCTGTCATTGGCTGGGCAGGGGGAGCCCCTGCAGTTCGCCCAAATCCATTCTCGCGAGGCGGATGGTTGACTCCAGATCTTCGCTGACTTTTCGGCCAAATGCTGCATCGCCCGACTTTACCGCATCTTCAGCGAGCAGCCGATAGGTTTGCCGTGCGGCCTCGATTTCCGGGCCCCAGGTTTCTTCGCCGACACCTTCGAGGCGCATCAGCCAGGTCAGGTAGTATTGGGAGTTCGCCAGAGCGGAACGGGCTTCCTTCATCAGCTCAGGTTCAGCCGACTGGTCGTTGGTCATTTCGTCGACCAACGCGCTCAAATCCTGATGAGCACTCGGTAACTGGTGGGCGAGCATCTGCGCTTTCGCTTTC
>JAQCER010000702.1 GCA_027618625.1 Verrucomicrobiota bacterium | reverse complement strand
ACCCAGAACACCACCAGATCAACTGCTCTTGCCTGTCACCACAATCCCTATCCGCCTAGAAAACAAACAAACAACGTGGTAACCGGCGATACCTCCGACTCCCATGAATCAACCATATCCAAAAATCTCCCATTTTTCCGTACTTCCGCTCCTTTAAGATACAGTAATTATCATAAATATCAAACAAATTGATGATCAATTTTGCATGTTGGTCGGCCACTCCGTCCCAGACCATATTTGTAGTAGCAATCGATGATGGCGTCTGGTTAGGTGCGACTTCTGCTCTGATCAGAATCCAGTGAAACTGCTATCGATCTTTCATTTCCCCGGCTACCCCGATCCCTCTGCTGCGCTCGTGGTGGATGGGAAGGTCGTTGCATTCATCGAAGAAGAACGTCTGGTGCGGAATAAACACGCGAAGGCCTATTTTCCGGTTCGAGCGATCGATTCCGTGCTCAATCAGGGTGGTCTCACAATTGAAGACATCGACGCGATCACCTTTGGCTGGGACTGCGGGATCCATGATTCCGGCGAGCTTGCCGCCCACTTTGAGACGATCAATGCCCAGTTTCCGCCGTCTGCGCACGATGCAGCCTACCAGCGCAGCCGTGTCTCCAGCTATGGCAGGGCACCGATGTCCGAGGGCATCCGGCGTTCACTGCGCAAGCGCTATGGAGACGTCGCCCTGCCTCCGATCGAATTCATCAATCACCACTATGCACACGCGGTGTCAGCGTTCTTTCACTCTGGAATGGATGAAGCGCTCGTCCTCGCCGTGGATGGTAGCGGCGAGATGACCACGACTTCCTGGTGGCACGCATCAGGCAAGAAGCTGGAACGCATCTCAGAAGTGCGGACACCGCACTCGCTCGGCTGGTTGTACTCCGCCTTCACCGAGTATCTCGGCTTCGACGCCTACGACGGCGAATACAAAGTGATGGGCCTCGCCGCCTACGGCAACGGAGACCCTGACATTGCAGCCAAATTGGAAAAAATCGTCTGGTATGACGGCGCGGGTGGGTTCGCTTCTGACCCGTATCTCATCTCAATGGGAGACCGCAGCTACTCGTCGTATTTCCCAGACAAACTGGTCGACCACATGGGCCGCAGGCCACGGGCAGAAAGCGATGAAATCAGCGATTGGCACATCAGCTGCGCCTACGAGGTGCAACAGCGATTGGAGTCGATTGTTCAGGACATGACTCGCTACCACGTTGAGAAAACCGGCATCCGCAATCTTGTGGTAACCGGAGGCGTTGGTCTCAATGTTAAGATGAACGGGAATCTGTTCAAGTCAGGCATCGTCGACGATCTGTCAGCGCACCCGCTTTGCTCGGACACCGGCATCTGCATCGGGGCTGCGATGGCCTATGAGCTTGCGAACGGGACGTTGGAGCCCGTCGCGCTCGACCATGTTTACTACGGCCCCGAATGGAACGACGACGCCATCGAGAAAATTCTCAAAGCGTGTAAACTCGACTATACTCGCCCGGAGAATTTGGAGAGCGAAGTGGCTTCCCATCTTGCAAATGGGAAGATCGTCGGCTGGTTTCAGGGCCGCATGGAAGCTGGCCCGCGGTCACTGGGCTGCCGATCGATCCTTGCAGATCCCCGCTCAGTTGAATCGCGGGACAAAGTGAATGCCGTGATTAAGTTCCGCGAATTCTGGCGCCCGTTCTGCCCATCCATGACCGAAGCGACTGCCGACCGCTTCCTCAAGCGGCACACCACGGCGCCATTCATGATCATCACCTTCGATGGCACGGAAGAGGCAGCCGAGAAAGCGCCCGCGATCGTTCACGTCGACGGCACCTGCCGTGTGCAGATCGTCACCCCGGAAATGAACGTGCGTTACCACCAGCTACTGACCGAGTTCGAGGCCGTCACAGGCATTGGCTGCCTGCTGAACACGTCGTTCAACATCAAAGGCGAACCCATCGTCTGCACTCCGCACGATGCCATTCGAACATTCTTCGCCACAGGTCTCGACGCCCTTGCCATCGGTTCGTTTCTCATCGTGAAGTAGATATCTCGATGAAGCGTGCGTTTGACATTGCCTTTGCGGCGGTAGTGCTCGTTGCGCTCTTTCCGATTCTCGTGATCATAGCGATTGCGGTGAAGATCACCTCACCAGGCCCGGTGTTCTACGGAGCCCGGCGTGCTGGTTTGAACGGTGCGCCCATCCGTGTGTGGAAGTTCCGCACCATGGTAGCGGACGCGGACAAGCATGCCACGGTTACCATCGGCTCTGATGCGCGGATCACGGGCATCGGCAAATTGCTGCGAGCATCAAAGCTCGACGAGATCCCGCAGCTTTGGAATATCCTGCAGGGCGAAATGTCAGTCGTCGGCCCGCGCCCTGAGTCGCTTGATATCGTCGAGCAACACTTCACACCGAAGGAACGTGAAACCCTAACAGTCCTCCCCGGACTCACCTGCCCCGGTAATCTTCTCTACTACGTCTTCCACGAAGACCTGCGGCCGCCTGCTGGCGTATCGGCCAACGAATTCTATGTGGCTCACCTGTTGCGGCCGAAGTTACTCGCCGACCTCCACTACGTCCATCATCAGAGCTTTGGCCGCGATCTTTCGCTTATCATCGATACCGTCCGGGTGATTCTAGCCAAGTGGCAGGGCAAAGCTCCCGACTGGACGCCCAAATTCGCTGAGACACCACCGGCGAGCTGGAAAGGCGACGCATTTCGCCAGTAATTCCGTCTCACCTCAACTGTACCCATCTGTGGATATCCGTTCTTCATCTGTGTTGAAATCGAACTCAAATTAAACTGCCAGTCTTTCGGATTCTTGCGTAGGATACTGGCATGTACGCCCCGATCCATCACATCTTATTAAGCACCGTCTTGCTGTTCCTGACACTTGCCTTCACCACATTCGAAAGCACCGCCGACCCGACGCCCGATCACGTCATCAACATTTGGCCGAGCCAACCGCCCGGCGAGCCACGCGAGATCGGCGAAGAACAGGACATGACCAAGGACACCGATCCGCTGATCGCCGGTCGCCGCATCATTAAGCTTGGGAATGTCTCGACGCCACAGGCCCATGTGTTCCTCGCTCCCGAAGCCAATCGCTCGGGAGCCTCAGTTGTCATTTGCCCCGGTGGCGGTTTTTCGATTCTCGCATGGGATCTGGAAGGCACCGAAGTGGCGG
>JAQCER010000701.1 GCA_027618625.1 Verrucomicrobiota bacterium | reverse complement strand
TCATTTTGGCACTACCGAATACTGCATCGCCCCCGAGTTCTTCTTCGATTCTGAGGAGTTGGTTGTATTTAGCGGTGCGGTCGGATCGGCTGAGCGATCCGGTTTTGATCTGGCCGGCATTCGTGGCGACAGCGATGTCAGCAATGGTGCTGTCCTCGGTTTCGCCCGAGCGGTGGCTGATCACCGAGGTGTAGCCGTTTTCTTTGGCCAGTTCTACGGCATCCAGTGTTTCTGTGAGGGAGCCAATCTGGTTCACCTTCACCAGAATGCTGTTCGCGACTCCGAGGTTGATGCCTTTTCGCAGGAACTGAACATTGGTGACGAAAAGGTCATCGCCGACCAGTTGGGTTGTGCTTCCCAGTTTGTCGGTCAGAATTTTCCAGCCGTCCCAGTCGTTCTCTGCACAGCCATCTTCGATGGAAATGATCGGATAGTTCTTCTGCAATCCCGCATAGTAGTCGACCAGTTCCGCAGCACTGCGCTTGGAGCCGTCGGATTTCTTGAAGATGTAGGCATTTTCATCGGCTGAATAGAATTCGCTGGAAGCAACGTCCAGGGCGATGAAGATGTCTTCGCCCATTTTGTAGCCTGCATTTTCGACTGCCTGCGCGATTGCAGCCAACGCATCGTCAGCAGATTTCAATGTGGGAGCAAATCCGCCTTCGTCGCCGACTGCGGTGGAGAGTCCGCGATCGTGAAGGAGTTTTTTGAGGGAGTGGAAGATTTCGGTTCCGTAGCGCAGCGCTTCGGAGAAGCTAGGCGCTCCTTTTGGCACGATCATGAACTCCTGAAAGTCGATCGGAGCATCGGAGTGCGCGCCCCCATTGATGATGTTCATCATGGGGACGGGCAGGACTTTGGCATTTGGGCCACCCAGGTATTTGTAGAGTGGCAGTCCGCATCCTGCAGCAGCTGCATGTGCATTGGCCAGGCTGACTCCGAGAATCGCGTTGGCTCCGAAGTTTGCTTTGTTGGGAGAGCCATCGCTCGCTTGCATCAGGCGGTCAATGCCACTCTGATCGCAGGCATCTTTGCCGATGAGGGCGGGAGCGATGGTGTTGTTCACTGCAGCCACTGCTTTGGTGACGCCTTTGCCAAGGTAGCGGGACTTGTCCCCGTCGCGTAGCTCCCACGCCTCATGTTCACCGGTGCTGGCACCACTCGGTACCGCTGCCCGGCCGCGAGCGCCGCTTGCGAGGGTAACATCCACTTCAACGGTTGGGTTTCCTCGGGAGTCGAGGACTTCCCGGCCTTTAACTGAGACGATTGTCGTTTGTGCCATAAGACGTGGTTAAAAAACCATAGTTTTCGGTTTATTCAATATTTGCTGTTACTGAAATGAAAGAATTCCTAATATAGTGGCTGGTGTTGTGATCTGCTACGGATTGTAGGCGGTGATCCCTTCGATCGTCACCTTCCGCATTCCGCCTTCGTCGGTCTGAAGATCGATGGAATCACCCACTTTGTGTTCGAGCAGGGCAATACCGGTCGCTGAGAGGTAGGACACGGTGCCTTTTTCGGCGTCGCTATCCCAGGCTCCGAGAATGGTAAATGTTTCCTTGGTGCCATCATCGGAAACCACGTTGACGACGGTTCCAATAGAGACCTGCGAAGCGTCTGCCCCTTTGAAAGCGGTGCCGGCTGCTCTTGAGATATCGTCCTGGAGTTCTTGTTCCTTCCGCCTGAGGATGCCCTGGTATTCCTTGGCCATCTTGAACTCGGCGTTCTCGCGCAGGTCGCCATACTCGCGAGCGATCTTGATGTCTTCGGTATTTTTGGGGATCTCCACTTTGACCAGCTCGGAAAGCATCTGCTTTCGGACTTCCAGGCTTTCCCAGGAAACCACCAGTGCTTTGCCCTCCTGACCTTCTTTCTTGTCGTCTCCTTCAACGAGCTTTTGAATCTCAGGGTAAATCTTGATCACGCGGGCCAGCAGTGAGCGCTTGTTCAATTCTTCGAAGACCGGTGTCGCCAGCAGGCGGCGGGCAAACATTCTGACTTCCCTCGCGTTCGACATTTTCACAAGATCAGGCAGCAATTCCCTATCGGCAATGACGACGTCGTGGAGGCGACTGGCCTTCCTGGAGTCGTCTTCAAAGTGCTCTTTCTCGAGAGCATTGACAATGGCGGTCGCAAGGTCTGCGGTAAAGACTGACTGAGCGCTGGATCTACGCTCTTTACAGATCCATGCGAGAGCCTCGGAGTTCAATGTGCGTCCCTGAAGGCCTAGCTTGAGGTATGCGTCGAGGTCATCGCCTTTGCCCTGCGAACGCAGGAACCTCGCGAGTTCGGTAACGGTCCGGACCGTGGCCTGGTTCAGTTGGTCGAGCGCTTCGTCGACCCAGGCGTCCCCAAAAACCTCTGGCATCATCTCGATAAGGCGCTTCTGGGCCGTCACGGGAAGGGCGCGAATCAGTTCAGGAAGGTTCGGCCGATTCTTTAGAATGACCGCAGCGGCGCTGGGGATTTCTCCTTCCGGCCTCAGGCTCGGCAGTTTTTCATGCAATTGATCGCGGACGAAGATCAACTCAAGTGCAGCCGCGGGCTTCAGCCTGACGGACTTCGAGATGGCATCATCGACTTCCGATGCCACGGGTTTCAAGTCGGTTGCAGGATCCAAGAACGACTCCACTTCCTTAACGATGGAATCGACTATTTTGGCCTTGGCTTTGGCGTCTGAAGCGCGTTTGAAGTCGGCTACCAGCGCGTCAGCCTGGGAAAGCGTTTCACGCCGAAGCTCCATCGGGATATTCCGTTTGGACGGCACGACGAACTTGGTGTGCAGTCGCATCTGCTTTTTCGTCGAATCCCACCAGCTCTTGTAACGGGCTTCGGGCACGACCGATCCCTTCAGGATATCGTCCAGATTGTCGAGCAGCATGGAGTTTCCGTAGGAGACAAGGGCGAGTTCCACCAGTTCCACCGGATTGTCCTTTGCCATGGCCTGAAGCGATTCCTTGTCAGACAGGCGCTTCGCCAAAATATGTTCATTAGGAATGACTTCCAGGAATTTCGCAGCGAAATCGAGCTTCATGGAGTGCCTCGGGCGACCATCAAAATCGATGGTCATCGCGTCCCCGAGGAGATCCCATTCAACAATTTTGCCCGGGCCCCAGCTGCGATGTACGCAGTACGCCCCAACCTCCAGTCGCGATATAATTTCCCCAACGGAGCTACGA
>JAQCER010000700.1 GCA_027618625.1 Verrucomicrobiota bacterium | reverse complement strand
CAGCAAATGGAGTCTTTTGCAAGTCGCAGTAGATCGCTCATGAATAATTCAGGCTAGGCCAGGGGGATGGTAAGGCGGAAGTGGGTGGACTCGGCATCTGACTTTATCAGGACGAGGGTGCCGTCGTGGGCGCGGGCGATTTCGAGCGCGAGGTTGAGGCCGAGGCCGAAGCCGTCAATGTCACGGCCGCGTGCCGCATCTGCCCGATGAAAGCGGCGGAAGACCTTCTCCTGATCTTCGTCGGGAATGCGGTCGCCGGTATTCTCGAAATCAAACACTGCGTTGCCACCAGCGTCGTCCCGGCTCAGTCTGCAAATAATGGATCCTGTGGGCTTGTTGTACTTGACGGCGTTGCTGATGAGATTCTGGAATACTTGCTGCAGCAGGGCGCGATCGCCCATGATGGCGAGCCCGGGCTCTACTTCAGATGTGAGGGTAATATTGGCGGCGTCGGCGAGGATCTCTGCGTCTTCGCAGATGGCGGCGAAATTGCTGCTAACATCGATGCGTTCGCGCGTAAGATTCAGCTGGCCGGCATCTGCCCGCGACAGAAGGAGGAGGCTGGAAACGATGCGCTTGAGGCGGGTGACTTCTTCCAGCTGGCTACCGTAAACGCGTTGCTGTGGAGAGGAAGGAGGAGCTTCACGGAGGGCGGCCTCAAGCTCGCCCTGCATAATGGTCAGTGGGGTCTTTAGCTCGTGGGAGGCATCGGCGCTAAATCGTGTCGCCTGCTTGAACCCATCTTCGAGCCGATCGAGCATGCGGTTGAGCACTACAGTCAGGCGATGGAGTTCATCGCCGGTGCCCGGTTCGGCAATACGCTGCGACAGGCCGAACGCGGTGACCTTTTCCGCGGTATCTGCAATGTCGCGGATGGGTCGGATCGCCTGTCCGGAAACGAGCCATGCTCCGAAGGCGATGAGGATGACCGCTGCCGGAACGGCGATGGCAAAGGCGCTACGCAGCTTCTGCACATTTGCATCAAATGCGGTGAGCGATGCAGCAACCATGACTTCGTGGCGATTGGTAGCGAATACCCCGACACGCCAGCGTTCGCCGCGTGCGGTCTCGTAGTGAAAATGCGGCTCCTTGGTCAGCACCATACCGCCACGCCACCCCCTGCCGCGACCACGACCTGAGCCGGACCGATCTCCTTGAGCACGTTCCCCATTTGGCCTGTTCGTCCCGTTTGCTTCGCGATCGGCAGGCTCCGGCAATTCACTACCAGAACCAGAAGCGGGGCCAGACTGGTCGGTCGGCCTGACGTTTTCACCCTCCTCTTCACTGGAGGCAGCTCGCCGAGGCTCGCGCTGACCAATGACGGAGTCACCGCCACCTCCGCCCGGCGGCCCATTGCCAGGCGGGCGCGAGCGCAGACCACGCAGGAGGTCAGTGACCTCGGTCGGCTCGATGGTTTTCCCTTCGCCGTAGTAAGTGGCGAGCACGGGCAAATCTTCCGGCCAGTTTTCGGACCGGTAAATCTCCTTTTGGCCCGCATCGGAGACCTCGAACATGCACCCGGCAAAAACCTGAGCTTCCTGCCGCAGAGGATCAATCGCCTCGGTTTCCGCGACTACATCCGGGCCGTCGTCTTCTTCATTGGAGTCAGCAACTGGAGCTTCTACCCTTGGAGCATCGGCCCCTGGTAAGCGTGAAGGACTCCCCGGTTCTCGTTCAACATTTGTTGCGGCGCGCTCAGTACGCATCCCATCTTCCTCACGGTTGCTTGGTCTCGTCATTCGTGACCAGCCTGAAGCGATCACCAGCCCCCGCCCAAAAACCGAGCGTGATTCGACCATGATTCGGGTATCGACGCTCTTCTCAAGTTCCCTATGGATGCTGGAGTATGCCAAGACGCTGAACAATCCAAACACGATACCGGCCAACACTGCTGTCAAAGCGGCGATGCGTAGGCGAAATGAGCGGAACAGAAACATCTTTTCTTTCGTCAGGACAAATGAGAAATGAGCATTATTCAATTTTTCGGTTCTTTGATGCGATAGCCAACCCCGCGCACGGTTTCGATCAGCTTCACTTCTTCATCGGCGTCAATCTTGGCACGCAACCTCTGGATGTAGACGCCCACGACGTTGGTGTCGGGGTCAAAATGGTATTCCCACACGTGCTCGCAGATCTGCGTCCGGGTGAGCACGCGCCCAGGGGAACGCATCAAGTACTCAAGCAGCGAAAACTCGCGGCGGCTGAGAGCAATTTCGCGATCGCCGCGCTTGATCTCACGGGTCACGAGATCGACTCGCAGGTTCCCAATGCGGAGAAGGTTGGATGATTCCCCGGCTGAGCGTCGGATCAGACTGTGGAGACGGGCGGTGAGCTCTTCAATGTAGAACGGCTTGGTTAGGTAGTCGTCAGCGCCAAGGTTAAGGCCTTCGACCCGCTCATTGAGCTCACTGCGGGCGGTGAGCAGGATGACGGGCACATGATTGTGCCGCTCGCGCAGATTTCGTACGATGCTCAGGCCATCGCGACCGGGCAGCATGATGTCGAGAATGATGGCGTCGAATGGTTCCGTCGTTGCCAGGAGGTAGCCGTCGTCTCCGTTGTTGACGACATCCACAACAAATCCCTGCTCCCTCAAGCCCTTGGCTATGAAGTTTGCGGTCTTCTTTTCATCTTCAACTACGAGAACGTGCACACGGGTAGAGTAACGGCAACTGCTGGCTGGGCCAAGTGGTTATCCCTCTCATTACAAATCTGTAATCTATTTGTTGTGCCATGGCCGCAGAGGTGCCCCCCTCGGCAATAGCGGAGCCACTCTATTTCCTCAGACTGGCGAGGAACTCAACGAGATCGACCAGTTCCTCAATGCTCATCGCGGATTGCAGATTCACGGGCATCAACGAATCCTTAAGTTTTTTGCGGTCAACCAGTTGTGATTTTTCAAAAACCGCGCTCACACCGCCAGGGACACGTAAGTTGATCTCATCATCAGTCTCGCTGGCGATGATCCCCACACGCGAAGTCCCGTCTTTGAGCAGGATCTCGTATCCCTCAAAGCCAAAGCTGATCGCCACACTGGGATCGAGAATCGACGCATACAAGGCATCTCTGGGCAGCTTGTCGCCGATCTCCGTCAAAGCTGGACCAAAGGCGAGCCCGTCACTGCCGATCTGGTGGCAAATGAAGCACGCACGCTGGTAGACCTCCTTCCCCTGATCGGCGTCA
>JAQCER010000699.1 GCA_027618625.1 Verrucomicrobiota bacterium | reverse complement strand
GCAGACGTCGTGACCTGGGACAATGAGGACTATCCCGAGATGCTGCGCGAAATTCCATCGCCGCCACTGGTGCTCTACGTCAGAGGAACGCTGGAAAAGCGCGATCGCCATGCCGTTGCCATCGTTGGCTCTCGCCGCGCAACATCGTACGGGTTGACATGCGCGAAGAAGCTGGGATTCCAATTGGCGCATGCCAATGTCACCGTCATCAGCGGCCTGGCGCGCGGCATCGATACTGCTGCACACGAAGCAGCACTGGCAGCAAAAGGACGCACGATCGCCGTCATAGGATCGGGACTGGGAATGCTTTACCCACCCGAGAATCGGGCGCTTGCCGATCGCATTGCCAATGGTGGCGGCGCAGTGGTCACCGAGTTTCCAGTAGACTATCCGCCAGACAAGCAATCGTTCCCATTGCGAAACCGCATCGTGGCCGGCTGGGGACAAGGCGTGCTGGTAGTCGAGGCGCCCCAGCGAAGTGGTTCACTGATCACTGCCGGTCAAGCACTTGACTACGGTCGCAATGTCTACGCCATCCCCGGACCGATCGATCGCCCCACCTCACAGGGAGCCAACGCCCTTATCCAAAATGGTGCCAGACTGGTCACGGATGTTGGCGACATTCTGAACGATATGGAGCTTCTATTTCCTGAAATGCGCGAGGCTCGCAGCGCCTCCGGTTCAGAAAAATCGGCACCGCCAGCGAATCTAACGGTCGAAGAACGGGCCATCTACGACTTCCTTGAGTCCAGCGAAACGCAACTGGACGCCATCATTGCTGCGATCGGATTGCCTCCGGCGGTGATCTCAAGCACACTGTTGAGGTTGGAAATGAAGCGACTGGTGAAACAGCTGCCCGGGAGCCATTTCGTTAAGTTAGTGTGACTTACCTTGAAATCAGTTCTCGATAAAGGCGGTTTTGGTGGCACTTTAGGGAAGAAAACCGTATGCGTTACGGCCAATCGGCAGATTGTTGCACATTTCATTGAAGAAAAACGAGTCAGACCCGTCCAACGAAGTAAGAAAGGCACCCGCATTGAAAGATGCGGTGCCGCTCTCGTCAGCGCCTGACGCAGGGGATACTGCGGAAGAAATTCCGGACAGCGATCTCGTTCTGCAGGCACAGGCGGGAGATCCGAGAGCGTTCGAAGCGCTCGTAAATCGCTATCGCGGAAAGGTTTATGCAATGATCTACAACATGATTCACAACGACGCAGATGCCTGGGATCTCGCGCAGGACACCTTCCTCAAGGCATGGAAGGCACTGCCGGGGTTCGAAGCCCGTGCCGGCTTCTACACGTGGCTCTACCGGATCACGCACAACGTCACCTACGACTGGATGCGGAAGAAGAAGATCACCTCGGGAGCGGTTGAATTTGATGACACGATTCGCTTTCAAGGGATCGAAGCTGCTTCTCGCACAACTCCCGCAGCCGCCGACGCACCTGACGTCGGAATGGAGCGGTCTGAATTGGGCGCTCGCATCCGCTCGGCGATCGAGCAGCTTTCGCCAGACCACAGGGCCGTCATTTTGTTGAAAGAGGTCGAAGGCCTCAAATACGAGGAGATTGCCACCAGCCTCGAATGCTCCGTGGGCACCGTGATGTCGCGCCTTTTCTACGCCCGCAAAAAACTTCAAATGCTTCTCGCAGATGTCTACGGCAATGGCCAGGACAACGCGATCGACACGGAACCTTTACCTGATACCCGTTAACTGTTTTTCTCATTCCTTAACTATCCCAGCAAATGAATACTAACGAACCCACTCACTACGACGAATTGATCGCCCGCTGGATCGATGGCGAACTCAGCGCCAGCGAGACCACCGCGTTCAAGAGTCGCCTGGAAAGCGACCCTGGATTTGCTGCTGATGTCGAAGCCGCGACACTGTCCACAAACAATCTCGGAGATCTCCTGCGTGCAGAATTCCCCGCGAGCATGGATCCGCCATCTCCGGAATTGTTCAATGCCCGGATCATGAATCACATTGCGCAAGACATCGTAACGCCATCGGCCGAACCGGGCAATGTCGTCCGTCCTGCAGCAGGCATCTGGAGTCGGTTGCCCTGGCTGATCTCCGCAGCAGCCGTGATCGTCGCAGCATTCATTGTTATCCAGAAGAACGAACCGACCGGCAACTCGCGCTCGATGGTTGCATCCTCCGAAGTATCGAACACATACGCTCCTCGGCCCGGTGTCGAAATCCGCACACGTTTCTCACCTGAGGCTGGGGCCACCGTTCTCAGCCTCGAGGGTCTGGACGAAGTTCCAAGTTCCCACGAAATCGGAGGCGAACTGGTCGCAAGCTACCTTCCCACAGCTCCTGGCGATACCCAGGTATTGGCCTCCGCCGTGACTGGCGATCCAGTGTTTGTTCTCTTCACAGACGGCTACAACATCCCATCGATCGTGCGCCTGCCTCATTGAACTTCCCGCACCGCACCTGAAAGCTTCGTGCCAACTACTAGCCAACATCATCGCTTCCACCAATCAGCCAAGCGGACGGCTGCTGTTGCATTGTCAGTGCTGGCATTGAGCGTGGTGCTTTTGGCACCCACAGCACCCGCTCAAGACGATTCGGGCAAAGATCTCATGATCTCTCCCACGGATCTTCAAGGCAATGAACGCATCTGGGGCCTCATTCTTTATGCGACTGACGCTGAAGAAATCGCCGCGCCCCAGCCCTCAAGCCAGGACGAGGAGAAGAAATTCCGAACGGATGCAATCAATGGAGTTCTCGGTAAAGTCAAGAAGGCACTCCCACAGTTCAAGAGCTTCAAAGTGCTCGGCGCCCACGATCAAATGGTGCTGCGCGAATACGCGACTTGGATCACCCCCTCGTCCGACTTCTTCCTGGCGATCGATTCCAAAGGACGCGCCAAGGAAGGTGATGGGGTCAACATTTACCTGCAACTGTGGAATCGAAAGGCGGCCCCCGGTGAAAAAGACAAAGTGCTGCTCAAGTCCGACGCCGTTCTTAAGCGCTCCAGCCCACTGATTATCGAAGGCCCGAAATGGCGGCAAGGCAGAGTCGTGTTCGTATTGACCCTTGAGTATTCTGAGTTATTCGACTCCAAGCCGGTGGCTGAGAAGGAACCAGTAGCCAAATAGCACTTTCTCGGGTGAGATACCGCCGCGAGCCCAAAATACCGCAGTCTACCGCATCAGAAAGATGACCCGCGAGACCGA
>JAQCER010000698.1 GCA_027618625.1 Verrucomicrobiota bacterium | reverse complement strand
CCGTTGGTGTTGCCGTCGATCGCCAAGTCGGGCGGATAGTTGGGATCGAACGTCGACATCGTCGCGGTGCCGCCGCGGGCAAGGTTGATTTCGAAAAAGCCCGAATCACCCGACAACGGAGTCGCGGCGATGGCATTGCCGGCCAAGTCCGTGACGCCCTGGACAGTGAATGAGTAGGCGGTGTTCTGCGGCAGGCCATCGATGTTGATGACCACCGTGGTGGTGTTGCCGTCGGCATCCGGCACCGTCGTGGCTCCGGTTACGGTCGGACCGCCGGTGAAGACGTAGTTGGCCAGGGTTTCCAGAGTAGCTGGATCCATCAACTCGTCGAATTCCAAAGTGACCAGCAGGGTGGCGCCTCCGGAGAATATGTGGGACACGAGAGTCGGCGCGGTGCCATCCGCGGTCACGGTGAGCGTGCCGGCCTCGCTGGTGACGGTGGTGCCGTCCCACATGGTTAAGACACAGCGGTATTGGGCGCCGCTGTCGGACATCGGAACGATCGGAGTGGTGTAGGTGTCCAGGGTCGCTCCGGGAATGTCTTCACCGTTTTTCTGCCATTGATACGCCAGCTCACCGACCGACAGATCCGTGTCGCCCGAACGAGGCGTCGCCACAACGCTAAAGGTGGCCTTCCGGTTCTGCACGACCTCGGTGTCGGCCGGAGCCACGTTGACGACAATGCTGGGATCGGCATACGCAAAATCGGTAAAGTTCCGGTATTGAGTGGCGCCGATGTCGGAAGTTGCCAAGCCCAACTCCACGGTCTCCTCGAGGAAGGGCGCGTTCAACACCGCGAAGCGTGTCCAGGTTTCCCCGTCGGCGCTATGAAATCCGGCAAATTGATTGCCTAACCGAGTCAACCGCACCCATTTGTCGGGGAAACCGGACGCCGATGTTCCGGTCCCACCGTTCTCGGTCCAGGTGGCCGTTGCGGTCGCGACACCGTCCAGGGGCGCGCCACGATAGCGGGCCCACAAGCGGCCATCGCCAAGCACGGATACGATCACGTGCGGACTGTCGTCAGTGGCCTCAGCTCGAGCCATGATACCACTGTGGCCGGCGGCATTGTTGCTCGTGATTGCCGCCACCTGAACGCGCACGTCGAAATTGCCGGTCCGCAGGCCGCTGACCAGGAAGAAATCGTCTAACACCCCGTCAATGGGCCCGCCAAACACATCGACATCGATGTCACCGAAATTGCACGAAAAAGCCTGACTTGCGCCGCTGCCTGCGCCCAATTGAGTTTCCAACAACTCGGTGTGACTCGTTCCTGCAACATTGGATTCAGCCGCAATCGTGTTGCCGGCCGCGTCCTTGATGCCGCGCACCGTGACCGTGAAGTCGCGGGGCAACCCGCCGTCGGTAAAAAGGGAAACGGACTGACCGTCGGGCCGCAGCGCCGCTGCGACGACTTCGATCGGCAGGGTGTAATTGGCAATATCTTCCGCGCTCGCAGCGTCGAGCGCTTCATTAAAGCAGACACCGACAACGAAGCCGGATTCAATGCTGCCCGTGGAAACCAGGGCAGGGGGTGTTGTGTCTTGCGCGACGGCTGTCGCCAAGACAAACCAACAAGACAGAACCGACAGGAGGATTCTATTCATGGGGAATTATGGGTTGATCAATTGAAGTTTGTTCTAAGAATGGGCGATGCTTTTAAATAACAGTCTCGCCGTGACAAACTACATCCGTAGGATGAGATTGAGACATTAAGCCTGTTCGTTCGGTTCGATCAAGAAGAATATTTCGATCTTAGCCAAAGCGACAACTCAGTGTAGTTAAATAAACAACCTTTTCGCTTCTCGTCATCCAGGACGAGTCCGGGTTTCGATACCCGGCCGCTACAGGGCGAGAGTAGGGATCCCGCGACCGGTTTCCTCACACACGAGAGTTAGCGAGTTAGGTGAGCTACTACGGTACTGCCTCATGTGTAAGAGAAACTTAAACGCACGTTCCGAGGACCCGCGGCCGGCGATACGCCGCGGAAATCTTTCTTCGCTGCAGACTAATCCATTCTTTCGCCTCTCGACGGTTCGGGTCATGCTTTGAGCCTCATGAGCGATACCGACTGGGAACAACGTTATCAGACCGGCGATATGCCCTGGGAAAAGGGAGAAGCCTCACCCGGACTCGTGGATTTTCTGGCGGCCCATCCGGATCTGCCGCGCGGACGCGTCCTGGTTCCGGGTTGCGGCACCGGACACGATGCGCGCATCTGGGCCAGAGCCGGTTTCACCGTGACCGGATTGGACATGGCACCGTCCGCCGTCCGAATCGCGAATGAGAAGACCGAGGAAGCTGGTCTCGAAGCCCGCTACCGGCTTGGCGATTTTTTGGAGGAACCTTGCTTGGAGCCGTTCGGCTGGATTTTTGAGCACACCCTTTATTGCGCGATTCGACCGGACCAACGCGACGCCTATCGCCAGGCTGTCGTTCGTGGGTTGAAACCTGGCGGCCATTTTCTGGCGGTGCATTATCTCATCCCGGATGAGGACGGCCCCCCATTTGGTTGCACGCGGGAAGAAGTCGTTCAACGATTCGAGAATGAATTTGAGCTCCTGGCAGATTGGGTTCCGCGCTCCTACTCGAACCGGACAGGCTTGGAACGAATGTTTTATTGGGTGCTGAGAACCTAGACGGGGAATCGGACGCAGGGGGGGGAGTCGGAAGTCAGGAGTCAGGAGTCAGGAGTCAGAATCAAGACACGTTCGGAAAACGCCAGCCTTGCCGGGAAATGGTTGTCCAGGTAGCCTGGGCATCATGGAAAGCGGATATACGGCGATTGTTAAGAAAGATGGCGATTGGTGGATCGGCTGGGTGGAAGAAGTACCTGGGGTCAACGCGCAGGAGAGCAGCAAAGAGGAGTTATTGATCAGCCTCAGGGAAGCCCTGAATGACATTTTGGAGTTGAACCGTGAAGATGCTCGAAAGGCAGCCATTGAGGACTACGAAGAAGTTCCTTTGCCCGCATGAAGCGCAGGGAATTGATCCGTCATCTGACGGCGCACGGGTGCCACTTGATCAGAGAAGGAGGGAGGCATTCAGTTTGGGGCAACCCGGCTGACAGCCGAAAGACAGCGGTTCCCAGGCATAGTGAGATTAGGGACTTATTGGCGAGAAAGATTTGCCGTGATTTAGACGTGCCGGAACCCTGACAATGGGATTTCCGAACCAGGCGAGCGAGCGAATGGC